>USNX01000078.1 GCA_900556205.1 uncultured Collinsella sp. | reverse complement strand
ATAAAGCGGAAGTTGGCGTAGTCGGCGGCGTGAGCATCGAGCACCGGCTCGAGCTCGGGATCGGCCTCGATCGACGTGACGCACGCCGCCTCCTGCAACAGCGCAAGCGTGAGCGTACCAACGCCCGGACCAACCTCGAGCACGCGCTCATCGCCTGCAAGCTCGGCAAGCTCGCAAATGCGCTCAATTACATGGTTGTCGATCAGGAAGTTCTGGCCCAGGCGATGCTTGGTCGCAAGGCCAAACTCCTCCAGCAGCTCCCTGGTGGCCGTGGGGTTTGCCAAAGGCGAAGTTGTCATGGTTGCCTCCTTAGCATGATGGCGGCGTCTTGAAACAAAAGGGCATGGACCGTGGCGGCCATGCCCTTACAGCTAAACAGCAAATTGCCGATATGGCGCGCTGCGTCTTAGCCCAGACGCGGGAACAGCGGCTCGCCCTTCTCGACAGGCTGACCGCCGGCAAGCAGGCCCCAAGCGCAAATGCCCTTGAGGTCGTCGGTCGCGGCCTCGTCCTCGCAGGACAGGCGGCGCAGGGCCTCGGCAGAGGTCTGAGGCATGAGCGGCATCAGCAGGTGGGCGGCAATGCGGATGGCCTCGAGCAGGTTGTAGATCACAAACGCCAGCTCGTCAGCCTTGGCCTCGTCCTTGGCAAGTGCCCAAGGCTCGGAGTCCTCGATGTAGTGGTTGGCGGCATGGATGAGCTCCATGACCTCGTCCTTGGCTCCGCCGTAATCGAGCACGTCCATCTTGGCCATGTAGCGCTCGACCAGACCATCGGCGATCTTTGCCAGCGGGTTGTCGAACGCATCGAACGATGCGGGCTTGGCGGGCGCGCAACCATCAAAGTACTTGCCGCTCATGTTGAGCGAACGCGAGATAAGGTTGCCCCAGCTGTTGGCCAGGTCGGCGTTGTAGACCTGCTCCATGCGATCGAAGCTGATGGCACCGTCGGTGCCGGGGACGACGTCGGTCATGAAGTAGTAGCGATAGCCCTCGACGCCCAACATGTCGATAACGTCCTGCGGAGCGATGGCGTTGCCGCGGCTCTTGGACATCTTCTCGGCCTTGCCGGTCTCGGCATTGCGCACGGTCAGGAAGCCGTGGGCAAAGACGTGCTCGGGCAGGGCCTCGCCGATGGCCATGAGCATGGCGGGCCAAATGACGCAGTGGAAGCGGATGATGTCCTTGCCCACGATGTGGAACTGCGCGGGCCAGCGATAGGCCAGCTCGGCACGCGCCTCGTCGGTGTCGACACCGTAGCCGACGGCCGTCATATAGTTGAGCAGCGCATCGAACCACACGTAGGTCACGTGACCCTCGTCAAACGGGACCTGAATGCCCCAGTCAAAGCTCGTACGGCTCACGGAAAGGTCGTTAAGGCCGCCCTCGACAAAGCTGCGAACCTCGTTCATGCGGAACGCAGGCTCGACAAAGTCGGGGTGCTCGTCATAGAGCTTGAGCAGCTTGTCCTGGAAGGCGGAAAGCTTAAAGAAGTAGGACTCCTCCTGCACGCGCTCAAGCGGACGGTGGCAGTCGGGGCACAGGTGCTGGCCGACGCTGCCGTACTCTTCGTCGCCCTTCTGGACCTGCGTATCGGTAAAGTAGGTCTCGTCAGGCACGCAATACCAGCCGTCGTAGCTGCCCTTATACAGGTAGCCGGACTCCTTCATGCGCTCCCACAGGTACTGCACGGCATGATGCTGGCGCGGCTCGGTGGTGCGGATGAAGTCATCATTGGAAATCTCGAGCTTGCTCCAAAGCTCCTTGAAGTGCGGAGCCTGGCTATCGGTCCACTCCTGCGGCGTCATGTTGTGCTTGGCTGCGGCCTCGGCGACCTTCTCGCCGTGCTCGTCCATGCCGGTCAGGAACTTGACGTTATAGCCGACGGAACGGCGATAGCGAGCCTGAACGTCGGCGATGATGGTGGAATAAGCCGTGCCCAGGTGCGGATCGGCGTTGACGTAGTAGATGGGCGTCGTGATAAAGAACGAAGGCTTGCTTTGATCCATGGGGTTTGTCCTCCAGAAAAACGTTGCATACAGAGGATGATTCTAGCGCAAGGGCTGGATATCCTCCATCTATTGCATATCGAGCACCATGGCATAGACATCGCGCTTGCGGCGCGAATACTTCTGAGACAGGCGCTTGGCCACCGCAGAGGCGGGCTCCCCCTCCTCGAGCGCGGCGCGGATATCCGCGCGCAGGGCCTCATCGGGATCCGCTGCCGCGGCGCCAACCGGCACGATACCGGCCTCTTCGTCCTCGCTCGGCGGCGCGATGACCAGCGCAATCTCGCCTTTCACCTCGCCGCGGGCACGTAGCTCCTCGGCAAGCTGGGCAGCGGGCCCGCGCAGGACCTCCTCGTGCAACTTGGTGAGCTCGCGGCAGACGGCAACCTCACGCTGGGGAAAGACCTCCGCCACGGCTTCGAGTGTCGCCACGATGCGATGTGGAGACTCGTAGAAGATGAGCGCGCCGGGCACCACGGCAAGGCGCTGCAAACGGCGCACGCGGTCGCCGTGCTTTCGGCCCAAAAAGCCCTCGAAGAAAAAATGCTCGCAGGGAATGCCGGACGAAACGAGCGCCGTGACGCAAGCAGAGGGCCCGGGAATAACTTCGACGGGCACATCGGCCTCACGCGCCGCCTCGACCAGCGCCTGGCCGGGATCGGACACGCTCGGCATGCCGGCATCCGAGGCAAAGGCGAGGGTCTCCCCCGCCAGCAGACGGTCGACCAGGCCGGCGGCGCGGCTGGCGATCACATTCTCGTCGCAACGGACAAGTGGCTTGGAAATGCCCAGGTGCATCAGCAGCTTTGACGTCACACGCGTGTCTTCGCAGCAGATGGCATCGGCGGCGGCAAACGCCTCGCCAACGCGCGGAGACAGGTCGCCCAGGTTGCCGATAGGCGTGCCGACCACATAGAGTTTGCCCGTATGGGCGCTGTTTTGCGTCATATCAACCTATTCAATCATGCCGCGCTCGAGCGTACCGAGCGCCGCGCGGGCGTCCCATGCTGCAATGCGCTTCTCGGTCTTCCACGTTTGGAAGAACCAGCCGGCAGCCGGCGCAAACGAAGCCAGCTGGTTGGCGATAAACACGCGCTCGTAGGCATTGCGGCCCTCAGGCGTAACCGACGAGTTGGCAAAGATCGCCGCGCCCGACCATTCGCCCACCAGCACGGGGAACCCAGTCGAAATCGCTTCTTTAAGCTCGCGCTTGTTGCGCGAAATCGCCGTCGTCAGCCCGCGGGGGCTCGTGATGTCGAGCGCATACTCGTCGCGGTAATGGTACAGGTGAAGGTCCATGTAGACGTTCTTGTACTTGGCGCCGCGCATAAAATGCTTCCACTCGCTGGGATGCCCCGAAGACGAAAAGACGACGATCTTATCCTCGGGCATATACGAACGGACGAGCTCATAGGCATCGCGATAGAAGTTGCGCAGGTAGTGCGCCGGAATGCCATCCGTCATGGTGAAGAGGCTCTTGCGGACACTCATCTGCGGCGTATCCAGCAGCTCAATGCCCAGCAGGCTCTCGGCCTCGCCGTAGCGATCGGCCAAGCGCTCGAGCACGTCGAGTGCGACATGACGACCGTTGGTGGACGAATGCCACTCGGCGACAGCCTCCGGCGTGGTGGGCGAATCGTTGGAATCGCCCTGGCCACCGGGCACAGTTGCTAGATCAAGCAGCACGCGGATGTCGTACTTGGGAGCCCACTCAATTGCACGGTCGATGTAGTCGACAACCGAGATGTAGGACGCATCGGACTCCTGCGAGCCAAAGGCATACCAGGGTACCGGCAGACGCACGGCATTGAGGCCAATCTGCGCCATGCGGCGAAAATCGTCCTCGCTCACAAACGTCTCGTAATGACGGCGCATGCGCTCGTTATAGGCGGCGGTGCCCATGGCCTCCTGCAGCTCGGCCGCGTTGGATGCACCGGTCGCCGCGTATAGCGACGGGGTCACCCAAGGCTCGGGAATAAACCAGCCAGAGAGATTAACGCCGAGTATCCTCTCCATCACTGCCCCCTTCGGATCGTGCAGGCCGAGCCTGCATCGTATTGCATAGGAAAAGTATCGTTTTGAGTATACCCGCGCGTGCGGACAGACGACCGAACGGTCTGCAAAGTGGCGCAAAAGCGGGAGGAATATCTGGGCGGGCCCGAGATGGCGCGCCGAGATGTACATATGCGCCGGAAGTAGGCGGCCGGAAAGCGCATCCCGTTTTTCGCAAAAGACTGGGATGCATTTTCCGTTCGAGGCCTCAATCGGAAAATGCATCCCGTTCTGAGCGCGAGATCTGGGACGCAGTTTCCGCCAAAGGCCGCAAAAGGAAAGCACGTCCCATTCTGACGCCGGATTCCGGGTCGCGCTTTCCCAAGCGACATCAAAGCGGAAAACGCATCCCACTCTGAAGCCAAATTCCGGGACGCAATTTCCGCAGAGCCCTCGATAAAAGAAAAGGACCCCTTTGCAGAGGTCCTAGTCAATTCAAGGTGGCGGGGAAGGGAATCGCGTCCGCGCGCTGCGCGGACGGACCGCTGCGGCGCTTACGCGCCTTGCGAGCTGCGCTGGCAAACGCTTACGCGTTTACTCAGCTCCGCGCCCTCATGGGTTCGATTCCATGTGGGGGCTGCATAAAAGAAAAGGACCCCTTTACAGAGGTCCTAGTCAATTCAAGGTGGCGGGGAAGGGAATCGAACCCCTGACACGAGGATTTTCAGTCCTCTGCTCTACCAACTGAGCTACCCAGCCATTTGAGGTGTGCCTTGTTTCAAGGCTTGATTAGTATAACCAAGGACGCGTTCCGGTCAACCGAGAATTTTAAAAAAGTTTTTGAGCACAGCCTCGGTTCTATAAATCGGCACGTCAGAGGCATCAGCCGGCAGCAAGAAGTTTTTCACTCAGAGCCGCACGGGCAAACTCACTTGGCGTCATCCCCTCGGCAGCCGCCCGTCGACGAATGGCCTCCTTCATTCCCAGAGGAATCTTGACCGACAGCGTTGCCGTCCCCTCACCTGAGAGCGGGGGCCGTCCACGCACGATCCCACCAACGGTGTGTTCGCCATCCGGAAACTCTCCGCGCTCGTACGACTCGCACCACGCGTCAATCATTTCATCCGTTACAACCTGACCATTAGCGGCCGTATACGTCTTGCCCATCATCGACCCCTTTGCCGAGCCTGTTCAATCTCCTGCCAAAATTTCTTCTGGACTGGAGACAAGGCATGAATGATAAGCCACCCACGGACAAGCTCGACCGCGACAAGCTCCACGCTTCGTCCGTCTGGAAGCCATCCAATGGCAAGCCATCTCGGCGGCTCGTCCTCCGACTCGCGGCGAATGCACTCAGTAACCGCGAACCAGGCACCTAGCACTTGCTTTTCCGTCAAGTGTTTTTTGGCGTTCGGATGGATCTCAACATCCATGCATCTTCTCCTCCATCTTACCAAATTTCGTATGACGAAAGTCCGCAGTCGCCAATTCTTAAGCCGGCACGCGTTGGAGAGCAGGGGTCGAAACAATGATTGAAGGACGCTCTAGTGCGGCCCAGGCGCATGGGTGGGAGCACATGCGCCAAGGACGAACGTTTTCGTATCGCGCGAGGATATTGCCGTCGCGATCGATGAAGGCGATGTCGATGGGATAGGCCATAAAACACGTATGGACCGAAGAGCAGCGTGGAAACGCCATGACGAGCGGCAGGCCGTTGGCGGCAACCGGACGCCGTCCCAGCATGCCGCGCAGGCGCACGACAAACGACTCCGCCACCACAAACTCGGCCGGCGTCCAACCCAGTCTGTTGAGTGCCCGCGCGTAGACGATGTAGGACGAGACCGCGGTCACATGACCACCCCCGGACGCCATGGATCGACCGTCACCGCACGCTCGTGCGACAACGTTGTCGGCGCCCCCAGCGAAACGCCAGCGATGCTGAGAAAAGTCGGCCACGGCTCATAGTGCATGGTGCAGGTGTAGGTCCTAAACGTACCGGATAGGGAGAGCAGGCCACCATCCGATGCCTTCGCGCCTTGCTCGCTCGACACTTCGATCTGTAAGTCATAGCCTTCCATGGCATTCAGAATTTGAGTCTGAACCGTCGCCGAGGCATCGGCAGAGCTTTCGTCGCCCTCCCCCTCCGACGCCACGGCATGCGCTAGCACGATGTCGGGCACCACGCGGTCGAAGCGCGCGACAGCGCTGGCAAAGATCATGACGTTGTACACGATGAGTGCCAGCACCAGCAAAACGGGCATAACCACTGCCATCTCCACCGTCGCTTGGGCGCGCTCCTCGCGCAGACGCATGCGGATACTCATTACGACCCACCGCCCAGAGCGCCAACCAGCGTGGCGACATCGACGGTGAGCGGGATGGAGCCGCCGCCGGGCAGAGGAATCTCCGCAAGTGTGAACACCGTACCGCTAATGGTGCGTTCGACTTGATATTCCAACGCCTCGCAAAGCGCCTTGGGATCGGTCACGCCCAACGGAATACTTCGCAGTTTGTCTTGCGC
>USNX01000077.1 GCA_900556205.1 uncultured Collinsella sp. | reverse complement strand
CGACATCGGCTTCGGTGGCCTGGACCACGTCCTGGCTTCCGGCCACAACGTCAACGTCTTCGTCTTCGACACCGAGGTCTACTCCAACACCGGCGGTCAGGCCTCCAAGGCCTCGAACCTGGGCCAGGTCGCTCAGTTCGCCGCTGCCGGTAAGGTGACCAAGAAGAAGTCCCTGGCCGAGATCGCCATGAGCTACGGCTACGTCTACGTGGCACAGGTCGCCATGGGCGCCAACCCGGCTCAGACCCTCAAGGCCATCCACGAGGCCGAGGCCTACGACGGCCCGTCCCTCATCATCGGCTACAGCCCCTGCGAGATGCACTCCATCAAGAAGGGCGGCATGCAGAACTGCCAGGCCGAGATGAAGAAGGCTGTCGAGTGCGGTTACTGGAACCTCTTCCGCTTCAACCCCGAGGCTGCTGCCGGCAAGAAGTTCTCGCTCGATTCCAAGGAGCCCGCGGGCGGTTATCAGGAGTTCCTGATGAACGAGGCCCGTTATGCTTCGCTGACGCGTTCCTTCCCCGAGCGCGCCGAGGAGCTCTTCAAGGAGAACGAGCAGGCCGCCATGGACCGCTACCAGCACCTGCTGAAGCTCAAGACGGTGTACAACGAGGCCTAAGTCTCCCACCGCAGGATCTGAGGGCTGACCTTCGCGGACGTCCTCGGACATGAAGGAACCCCCGCTGCGCACTACGTGCGGCGGGGGTTCCTTCGTCCTGCGGAGTGTCCGCGAAGGTCAGCCCTCAGATCCTGCTACGACTACGTCCTCGGATTGTGTGGGCGGATGAAGGACGTGGTTGTGGGGGGGCTTTTGTCCCCTTCGCTGTTTCGCGGCTTTGTCGCGAAACCTCGCGCCACTTTGGGGATGGATGGGGGACTTGGCTGTTGCCGTCTTTTCGGAGCTCTTCTTTATTCCTTTTGCTGGATGAAAAGCCCCTTGTTTTTGCAGGGGTGCATACTCGACTTATAAGTGCATAGAATCTCGTATAGTGCGAGTAAGATTTTACGCTGTCTGTTTTGTGTTTAGCAGAGATGTAGTTTGCATAATCCGACATAATCCTCGCTGCATTTAAATAAAGTTGCACGTAAATGGCGTAGATATGCCTGAGCTGGGGTTCTGTACGCTGAGCGGATAAAAACGACCGTTCACCGTTCCGCTATTTTCAAAATGAATAAAATGAGCGATAAAGAGAATATAAACCTTAATAAACTCGCGTATCGCACGGACGCGGGTTATTAATGGGTTGTAGGCCTTTTACAGAAAGGATTCCAGCAATGTCTAAGCCTCTTGGCAAGCCCGATCGTATTGTCGTCGCCCTTGGCGGCAACGCCCTCGGCAACAACCCCGTCGAGCAGATCGAGGCCGTGAGCAACACCGCCCACGCTCTCCTTGGTCTCATCGAGCAGGGCAACGAGATCATCATCACCCACGGCAATGGCCCGCAGGTCGGCATGATCCAGAACGCCTTCGCCGCTGCCCACGACGCCATCGGTACCCCCGAGATGCCGCTGCCCGAGTGCGGCGCCATGTCCCAGGGCTACATCGGCTATCACCTGCAGCAGGGCATCGGCCGCGAGATGCACAAGCGCTATAAGCGTTGGCACGCCGCCACCGTCGTCACCCAGATCGAGTGCGATCCGGATGATCCCGCGTTCAAGAACCCGACCAAGCCCATCGGCCCCTTCTACACCGAGGAGCAGGCCAAGGAGTTCATGGCCGAGGATCCTTCCAAGGTCTTCGTCGAGGATTCCGGCCGCGGCTGGCGTCGCGTCGTCGCTTCCCCCGATCCCAAGAAGATCGTCGAGGCTGACTCCATCCTCAACCTGCTCGACAACGAGTTCATCGTTATCGCCTGCGGTGGCGGCGGCATCCCCGTCGTCCGCGACTACGAGAACAAGGGTTGCTACAAGGGCGTTCCCGCCGTCATCGACAAGGACCTGGGCGGCGAGCTGCTGGCCGAGGACTGCGACGCCGACGTCCTGTTCCTGCTGACCGCCGTCGAGCACGTCGCCATCAACTTCGGCAAGCCCAACCAGGAGGAGCTCGAGGACCTCACCGCCGACGAGGCCGAGCGCCTGGCCGACGAGGGCCAGTTCGGCAAGGGTTCCATGGAGCCCAAGGTCCGCGCTGCCATCAAGTTCGCCCGTTCCCGTAAGGGCCGTACCTGCATCATCGGCGCTCTGGACAAGGCCGCCGAGACCATGGCTGGCCTCTCCGGTACCCGCATCCACGAGTAGTCTCTACTCTGTTGCCTCTCTCGTGGGCGCTAGGCAAAGCGCCCACAAACTAGCCTCTCTTCATGAGCCCCGCAGTCCGCTCCGACTGCGGGGCTTTTGCTATTCACCTAGTCATTGGGGACGTTCTTAAATGACTAGTCAAACAAGAGCGTCCCCAATGACCACTCATTTAAGTCTGTCCCCAATGACTAGTAGTAGGCCCACATGGCTTCGACTTCGTTGAGGACCTCTACGACGCCCCAGCGGCGGGCGCTGCGGCTGGCCGAGTTGGGGTCGTAGACGCCAATCTGGTTGGCATCGTCGATGCCGTAGAGCACGATGTAGTGGCCTACGTTGGTAAACGTACCGGGGCGCACTGCGGCGATGACGGGCACACCCGAGCGAAGTGCTTGGGTAATCGATTCGCGATCGTTATAGAGCTGTGTTCCGTTGAGCCCCAGCTGCCACGCACCGCCTGTCATAAACGACCACTCGGTGGCACCGGTGGGGGCGTAGTTGCCGGCTTCGGCCAGTGCGCATATATCGACCGGCGTCTTATCGGTATGGCCGGTCTTAAAGATATAGACCATGGTGAGGCAGGTAGGACCGCAAGCGTTTTCGCGAATAGTGCCACCGGCATAGGGCAGCTCCGACCATGCGGGGTCAATTTGGTAGATGTGGGGCATGGTGCCGGCCTGCCATTGCGACCGCGGGGTCGAGAACGCAAACGAATAGCCGGGAGCGACCGGGGCCTTGAGCAGCTTGTCCTCGGCGGTCGGTTCAAGACCGGCTGAGCCGTGAGAGATGCAGGACCCTAAGAATAAAAAGACCAGGCAGGCGGCAATGGAACAAAGCGCAAGGCGAAGGCGGCGGACTGGCAGTCCATGGCTTTCGGCATGTGGCGCAGGGCGAGAGGTCGAGCTGTCGCGATCGCGTTGGGGTCTCGAAAAGGAGCGCTTAACGTAGTAGTCGGTCTTGCGATGATCGTAGCGGCGCGGCTGCGATGTGTCGGTCTGGCGTTGGCGTGTGCTTGTACTCACACGGTCTGACTGCTGCACGGTACGGCTTTGTTGCCGCGAAGAAGCCCCGGGCTGCTCTTGGGGGCGCTGCGGGTTGTCGTTGTCGGAGGTGCTTCTGGGCGTTGGCGTGGTGCGGCCGGCAAGGCGCACGCTTTGTGGCCGTTGGTCGCCGTCATTGTATCCGTATGCCATTCGAATCACCTTGCCTCATGTGTAACTTGTCTATCCTACATAAAAAGATGCACGACACATGGGTATGTGCGCCAAAAGCCTGACAAATGGTATGAACGTTGCCGCGCCGCGCGCCAAGCGTCACGGCAACAGGTCTTCAAAAGCAGACAAGATGAAAGCGTCCAAGACGAATGACGTCTCCCGCCGTTCGTCCCAAAAACGGCGCCGCTCGTTTTGCAGTTCTGCCTTCGGTCGAGCCACAAGCGGCGCTGCCGTGCCAAGGCCGTATCCTAAAGCTACGAAATAAAAGGCGCGGCAAAACAGGCCGTGCAAGGGGCGACGCCAAGAGGCGTCAAAAAGGAAAGGAGGGGAACAATGGCGGACAAGAACGCAGAAGTTGCAGTCGAGGATAACGGCGGCATGAAGAAAACGCTTTCGCTCTGGAACTTCTTCACCATCGGTTTCGGTGCCATCATCGGTACCGGTTGGGTTCTGCAGGTCGGCGACTGGATGGTCGTGGGCGGCGGTCCCGTTCCCGCTATGATCGCATTCCTCTTGGGCGCAATCTTCCTCGTGCCCGTCGGAGCTGTTTTCGGTGAGCTCACGGCTGCTATCCCCATCTCGGGCGGTATCGTCGAGTATGTCGATCGTAGTTTTGGCCGTACGCTGAGCTACATCACCGGTTGGCTCCTGGCCCTGGGCAACGGCATCCTGTGCCCGTGGGAGGCCATCGCCATTTCGACCCTCGTGTCCGAGATGTTCGGCAGCCTGCCCGGTCTTGAGTGGCTGCGCGCCGTCAAGCTCTACACCATCCTGGGCGCCGACGTTTACCTGTTCCCGACGCTGATCGCACTCGGCTTTGCAGTCTACGTCATCTTCCTCAACTTCCGCGGTGCCAGCTCGGCTGCCAAGCTCCAGGCCTTCTTGACCAAGGCCCTGCTCTGCGGCATGCTGCTCGCCATGGGCGTCTCGCTGTTCACCGGCTCGCCGGACAACGCCATGCCCGTGTTCTCCCAGGTCACCGGCGCTGGCGGCGGCAAGGCCGCTACCGAGGGCACCAGCCTGGTCGCCGGCATCGTGTCGGTCCTGGTTCTGACCCCGTTCTTCTATGCCGGCTTCGACACCATTCCTCAGCAGGCTGAGGAAGCAGCCGAGGGCCTCAACTGGAACAAGTTCGGCAAGATCATCTCCCTGGCACTGCTGGCCGCCGGCGGCTTCTACATGGTCTGTATCTACTCGTTTGGCACCATCCTCGACTGGCATGAGTTCGTTAAGAGTCCGGTTCCCGCGCTCGCCTGCCTCAAGGGCATCAACATGCTCCTGTACCTGGCCATGCTCGTCATCGCCACGCTTGGACCCATGGGCCCGATGAACTCCTTCTACGGCGCAACGAGCCGCATCATGCTCGCCATGGGCCGCAAGGGCCAGCTGCCCGAGCAGTTCGCCGAGGTCGACCCCAAGTCCGGCGCTCCCAAGCTTGCCTGCGTCGTTCTGGGCGTCATCACCGTCGTCGGTCCGTTCCTGGGCAAGAACATGCTCATCCCTCTGACCAACGTGTCGGCTCTCGCCTTCATCTTCTCCTGCGGCATGGTCGCCCTCGCTTGCCTGCGCATGCGCTTCACCGAGCCCGACCTGCCTCGTCCCTACGAGGTACCCGGCGGCAAGTTTGGCATCGGCCTCGCTATCGCTGCCTGCGCCATCATCATCGGCCTGCTCGTGATTCCGTTCTCTCCCGCCTCCCTCAACATGGTGGAGTGGAGCATCGTGATCGGCTGGTTGGCTATTGGCCTGGCCCTCATGGCTTTCACCAATTCCCGCAAAAAGTAACGCCGAGCCGGGGCGGATCAGGTGCGCGGGCCCCTCTCTTCCGCGCGCCGAACCCGGCGCCACTTGGGTAGCTTTGCGAGGCCTTAACCCAACACGGCCTCGCCCACTATATGGATCCATAAGGAGGAACCATGTCCACTAAGTATGCAATCGTTGGCGGCAAGCTCATCGACGGTACCGGTGCCGAGCCGGTCGAGAACTCCCTCGTTCTCGTCGACGACAACGGCAAGATCGAGTACGCCGGCGCCATGCAGGACCTTCCCGAGGGCGTTGAGGTCATCGACGCCGCCGGCAAGACCGTCCTTCCCGGCCTGATCGACACCCACCTGCACTTCTCGGGCAACTTGACCGACGATGACACCGACTGGGTCATGCAACCGCTCCTCGAGAAGCAGGCCGTCGCCGTCAAGCAGGCCTACGACTGCCTCACCCACGGCCTCACCACCGTCTGCGAGATCGGCCGCTTTGGTATCCAGATCCGTGACTGCATCGACAAGGGCGTCTTCAAGGGCCCGCGCGTTCTGGCCACCGGCCTTGGCTTCTGCCGCGTTGCCGGCCACGGCGACTCCCACCACTGCAGCCAGGAGCTCAACAAGGAATCGCACCCCTGGGGCGACCAGGTCGACGGTCCTTGGGATCTGCGCAAGGCCGTCCGTCGTCGCCTGCGCGAGAACCCCGATGCCATCAAGATCTGGGCTACCGGTGGCGGCATCTGGCGCTGGGACTCCGGTCGCGACCAGCACTACTGCTCCGAGGAGATTCAGGCCGTGGTCGAAGAGGCCAAGATGGTCGGCATCCCCGTGTGGAGCCACTGCTACAACAACCACGCCGCTGCCTACGATTCCGTTCGCTTTGGCTGTGAGCAGCTGATTCACGGCTTCGATATCGATGAGCGCACCATGGACCTCATGGCCGAGCAGGGCACCTTCTTCACCCCGACGATCGCCTTCCTGCCCACCTGGTACGCCACCTATCCGCCCGTCTACGTCCCCGAGCTGCACGACAAGTACGAGGGCACCCTGGTCGAGAAGGAGCTGCAGCGCAACTACGACTGCCTGCGCGAGGCCAAGAAGCGCGGCGTCGTCATGACGATCGGCTCCGACTCCTTCTCCTTCGTCACCCCGTACGGCACCTGCTCCATCGAGGAGATGTACGAGTTCGTCGACAAGATCGGTTTCACCCCGGTCGAGACCATCACCTGTGCCACCCTCAACGGTGCCAAGATGTGCCACATCGAGGACGAGACCGGTTCCATCGAGGCCGGCAAGTGCGCCGACCTGCTGGTCGTCAACGGTGACGTCGCCGCCGACATCCACGTGCTCAACACCGACAACATGGACGTCATCATGAAGGACGGCTGGAT
>USNX01000076.1 GCA_900556205.1 uncultured Collinsella sp. | reverse complement strand
GCTCAAGATCGTCCGCGTCGATGCGCATGTCCTCGATGCCCAGCTGCTCGCCATCATCCTGGCGGACACGCCCGTCGATGCCTGCCTGGGTGACTTGATGAAGCTCGAGACGAGTACGGCCGACTACCTGCAGCAGAGCGTGCCTGGGTTCGACATGGAGGCCCCGCACTACTGGGCCAATAATGTTTTGGCCGACGGTGTCACCGCAGCAGACCTTACCGTGAGCGAGCCGGCCCTTATCGGGTGGCTCCACACGCTCGAGGCCATCTCGCAGCTGTGCATGGCGAGCGCTCGTTACCGCGCCGCCGCCAACTACTCTCGCCGTGTTCTTAAGGCGGAGGGCTATCCCACCCGGGCCGCCGGCACCGTGTTGCTTGCCCTCGCCCGCTTGGAAGACCAGGACGGTTTTTTTGCCCTGGCACATCAGCTCGAGGAACAGATGGGGGCAGACGCACTCGAGAACTCTCCTTGGTACCTGCTCGCCCGCACGATTCTGCTGTTCAAAACAAACAAGATGCGCCCGGCGACGCGCGCGCTGCGTGAGTTCGCCAACCGTTGCGAGGGCGGCGCGTTCTTCTTGCTGAACCCCATGTACCAGACGCCGTATCTTCCCTGCCGACCCGAGCCGCGCGACCCCTGGGACCTCTCGCACCAGGCGGTTTGGGAAGCCGACGGCATTATCTCGGACACCCCCGACTTTGCTCCCTGGGCCAATGCCTGCGAAGACGTGTCGCAGCTTGCCCAGGAATTTGCGCGCCGCTACGGATTTTAGCGACGCGATCGCCCCGACCATGTCATCTATGTTAGGAACGGCTTCATGAACCTCCGCTCATCTCTTGCCTGCACCTCGAGCGATATCGCTCGCTGGGGGCTGCGCTCCGTCCTCAAGCGCCAGGGCGGCGTACTCCCCGGCCGCATCGCCATGAAAATCGACCCCGAGCTGCTAAGCGACCTCGCGAGCCTGGTCGACCGCAGCGTGGTGATCACCGGCACCAACGGCAAGACCACCACATCCAACCTCATCGCCGACGCAGTTGCTGCCAGCGGCGCTACCGTGGTGTGCAACCGTGCCGGCAACAATATGGAGCCTGGTGTGGTGGGTGCTCTGCTCGAGGCCCGCAGTGATCTTAAGCACACCAGCAGTGGCAAACGCGTGGGCGTTTTTGAGTGCGACGAGCTCTACACCGTACGCGTTCTGCCCAAGCTCAAGCCGACGTACTTTGTGCTGCTCAACCTGTTCCGCGACCAACTAGACCGCTACGGCGAGATCGACCATACCCAGGATGTCATCGCCCATGCGTTGGAGCTTTCGCCGGCAACGACGCTCATCTATAACGCCGACGATCCGCTGTGTGCCGCGATCGCCGCACGCGTCCCCAACACGAGCATTGCCTTTGGCATCGACGGTGCCACGGGCACCGAGTCCGATCGCATTAGCGACTCGCGTTTTTGCTCACAGTGCAACGCACCGTTGGAGTACGACTATGTGCAGTACGGACAGCTCGGCGCATACCATTGCCCCTCGTGCGGCTGGGCCCGCCCTGGGCTTGTCCGTCGCGTGACGAGCGTGGAGCTCGGCTGCGACGGCTACGGCTTTGACCTGGTCTTTGGATCTGCGCCCGACGCGGCTGCCGTACACATCGCCACACGCTACAACGGCCTGTATATGGTCTACAACGTAGCCGCAGCCTTCTTCGCCGCCCACGAGCTGGGCGTGGACGCAGCTCACCTGCAGCCTACGCTCGATGCCTACGTGCCAGCAGGTGGCCGCATGGGCCGTTGGAATATCGCCGACCGAACCGTCGAGGCCAATCTGGCCAAGAATCCCGTGGGCTTCGATCGCCAGATTCAGTCCATTAAAACGGCAGGCGGCAGACTCTGCGCCTTTTTCCTCAACGACAACGATGCCGACGGCCACGATGTATCGTGGATCTACGACGTCGACTTCGAGCGGATCGCCGACACGCAGGGACTTGTCGCCTTTGCCGGCGGCACGCGTGCACACGATATGCAGGTGCGCCTCAAGTACGCCGGCATCGACGCCGCCATCATCTCGAATATCGAGCAGGCGATTGGTGCCGTGGCAGACGAGGAGGCTGGCGACACTTTCTACGCCGTCGCCAACTACACGACCTTCCCGCCGTTAGTCAAGGAGCTCGACGGGCTTAAAGACGACGATGCAAGCTCTGTTGCCTCCCACGCCGTAACGCGCGCCGATGGTAGCGCCGTCCCCACCGATATTGCGCCGGTCGAGCTTTCGCGCCCCCTGCGCATCGTCTATCTGTACCCCGATGCCCTCAACCTCTACGGCGACGGCGGCAATGTCATCGCCCTCGAGCGCCGCTGCGCCTGGCGCGGCATTCCCGTGCGCGTGGACGAGGTCCGCATGGGCGAGTCGCTCGATCTCACCGACGCCGACATCGTCATGATGGGCGGCGGCTCCGATCGCGACCAGCTGGCCGTGGCGCACGAGCTGCTCGCCCAAAAAGACAAGGTCGCGGCCTATGTTGAGGACGGCGGCTCGCTGCTTGCCATCTGTGGCAGCTATCAGTTGCTCGGCCGTTCATACTACATGGGTGAAGATCGCATCGAGGGTTTGGGCGTCATTGCCGCCGAAACTGTACGCGGCTCCGACCGCCTGATCGGCAACGTCGCCGTCAAGACCGACCTGGCGCCTGAGCCCTTTGTGGGATTCGAGAACCACGGCGGCCGCACCCTGCTCGATACAGAGGCCACGCCGCTCGGAACGTCCGTCGTCACGGGCACCGGCAACAACGGCGACGATGGCTTTGAGGGTCTCATCTACAAGGGCGTCATCGGCACGTACCTGCACGGACCGGCGCTACCCAAGAACCCCGAACTCACCGACTGGCTCATTACCCACGCCCTCGAGCGCCGTGGCGATGCGCAGGCCACAGCCCTGCTACCGCTCAAGCCCCTCGACGACACCTACGAGCACGCCGCCCACGACGCCGCGATGAAGCTCCTCCCCTAACGCCCCGCCACCACAAAGGGATAGGCACCTTTGTGGTGGTTTTCCAGTTTGCCAACGATATGTGAACGGCTAAAAAAGTCTGCTATACTCTTTCCCGCTGTCCCCATCGTCTAGCGGCCAAGGACGCCACCCTTTCAAGGTGGATATCGCGGGTTCGAATCCCGCTGGGGGCACCAACCCGAAAATGTGCGAACCCGTGCGATGCTTAGCCGTGCGGGTTCGTTTCGTTCGTCGTCGCAGTAGAGCGTGGCCACGCACTCCTCCGGCGTCACCATCACCTGATAGACAAAGGAATCGAGCACGGCCGCGTCGTCCATCCCGCCGCCGCACTGGAGGAAGTCGGCGAACTCCTCGGGGTCGATGCGGGCCTCGTCATAGGAGGCCAGATCGCGCTCGGCGCGGGCCTTCTGGGCCTGAAGCTGGGCGATACGGTCGGTGAACTCGGGCATCACGATACCCTGTTCAATCGCGGCCATGATGTTCTGGAGGCCGTTCTCGGCCTTGCGCTTCGACGCCATGGCCCGCCTGCGCGCGTCGGCTATCTCCGGCTCCGGCTCGTCCCAGAGCATGTGGGAGATGCGGAGGGCCGTCTCGCGGTCGCGCAGCATCCCCCTGATGGCCTCGGCCAGCTCGTGCTCGAGCCAGTCGCGCCGGACGGGCTTGGCCCCGCAGCGGCATCCGTAATACTCGTACTTGACGTTCCTCTTGCCACGGCCCGACGTCCCGGCCATGTTGTGGCCGCACTCCGAGCAGATCGCCCTGCCCGACAGCGCGAACGTGCCCCAGTCCTCCGAGGCCCGGCGCTTCTTCGGCTTCACCTCCTGGGCCATCGCGAAGGTCGCCTTGTCGATAATCTGGGGCATGCCGCCGTCCACCTCTATGCCTCCCCACGAGTAGAGGCCCGTGTACTTCCTGTTGTGGAGCATCTGGTACACCATCGAGTAGCCGCACGGCCTGCCCGTCCTGGTGGTGACGCCACGCCGCGCGAAGTCGCTGGCGATGGAGTCGACCGGCTCGTGGTCGCAGGAGCGCCGGAACGCCTCGCGCACTATCGCGGCCTCGTCCTCGTCCACAACGTACTCGTCGTCGTCATTCCGGCCGTAGCCGTAGACGCGCACGCCGTTGGTCTTGCACTTGAGGGCGTTGCCCTCCATCCCGCGCCTCGTCCTCATGGAGGTCTTGACCGATTCCACGGCCGCGAGGCCCTCGTAAATCTTCTCGATCAGGATGCGCTCGGGGCCGTCCGGCATGGCCTCCATGGCCGACACGACCTCGACGCCCTTCCTGCGCAGCTCGTGCTTGTATGCGGGCGCGTCGTACTCGTCGCGCGAGAAGCGGTCCATCATGTACACGAGCACGATGTCCGATTCCCCGGCGTTGGCTATCATCTTCTGGAACTGCGGGCGGTCGTCGCTGCGGCCGCTCATGGCGTAGTCGGAATACTCCCCTACGATGGCGTAGCCCTCGCGCGCGCACCAGTCGCGGCAGACGCGCAGCTGGTCGTCAATCGAGGCCTCGCGCTGCTTCGAGCACGAGAAGCGGGCATAGATAACCGCAGTCTTTATCTCTTCTGGCATAAT
The DNA here is from genome assembly GCA_900556205.1 of uncultured Collinsella sp. Taxonomy (GTDB): domain Bacteria; phylum Actinomycetota; class Coriobacteriia; order Coriobacteriales; family Coriobacteriaceae; genus Collinsella. Next base: position 2,029 of record USNX01000076.1, on the reverse strand, counting down.
CGAATCGCCCCTCCAACGGGCGGCTATCTGGCAGACCCCATCCCTCGCACCATGAGGCGGTGGGGTCTAGTTGTATTTAAATACGAGATATGCGGCCAGTATCATCAGCCACCCGACGAGCAGGCGCGGGAAGAACGTCCCGTCGAACAGGTGCCAGAGCGACGCCACGCAGATAACCAGACCCCCGATTAAAAGGGCCAGGCCGACAGCCAGTGCCACGCCGAGGGGGATGCCGAGCGATACCGTCTTCTTCGGCTCGGGGGCGCGCGCCTCGTCGTCCTGTACGAGAACAACCGGGCTTAGCCCAAACTCCTCGTCCCCATCGACCTCGACCGTGGCGGTGAGTACGGCCCCAGATTCCCGCGCACGATGAATGGCCTCCACCCGGTTCGCGGGGACGTACCCCACCTTCCTCACCCCTTTGTACAGGGCTATGGCGCCTGGGTCGTACTCGTTCTCGGGTTCGGGGACGACACCGAGTTCGTCCCCATACTCGAGCGGCACGCAGCCATGGTGCCACCACGACGTCATCTCGAACGATTCATTGAGCATTGTTACTCCTCCTATTCCGGGAACTGATCAGCAAGACCGCGCGCGACTATGACCAGCGCGGTCTTGGCGCGCCCGTTCATGACATCAAAAAGAGACATGAGCTCTTCCCTCGGGTCGATGTCGGCGCAATCGTCGGTATCAGTCATGAGTATGTGGTCAACGGTTGTATCAAACATCATTGCTGCAGCAATGAGCTGCTCGCCGTTCATCACAACCCTACCCTGTTCCCAATTCCGATATGTGCCGATGGAGACGCCGAGGGCATCGGCTGCCTCTTCCTGCGTGATTCCTGCGTGTTTGCGAATCACTTTTAGTCTCGTCTGCATCTCACGCGCCTCCTAAAATCCGTACGTTCTTACCGATTACGCTTCGAATAGTACCAATCTGATGCGCATTTGTACAGATTTCTTCTTGACGACCTTCAATTAGATGCGTACTATGGACTCGCAATCGCAAACCAGATGCGTACTTTTAAGGAGGACTACCAATGAAAAACTTAGCATCTGAACGCACGCGCCGAAGCCTTACGCAAGCCGAGGCGGCGAAGAAGCTCCTTGTCTCGCCCAAAACGCTCGCAAAGTACGAGGGAGACCCGGAGAGCATGCCCGGCGACTTCATCGTTCGTGCGTGCCGCTTCTACGGATGCGGCGCTGGGTACCTGCTTGATCTTAGCAACGAGCGTCGCACTCCGACGGTGGCGTAATGCCCCGCAACCAAAGGCTCGACATCATGCGCCGGAAATTGCAGCGCCGCTTCAAGTCTTGGAAGGGACGCCGGGCGTAATGACGTGGACGAGCAGCGAAGTCCGCTACCTCGAGGAGCACGCCGGGGACGGGGCCGTGGCCATAGCCGAGGCCCTCGGCAAATCGGTGACGGCCATTGAAGTGCAGGCGCACCGCTACGGACTCTCACTCCGCAAGCGCTGGCTCTGCCCCAAGTGCGGCAGGGAGACCTTCAAGCCGCTGTCGAACCGGACTGGTTGGTGCGTCTCCTGCACAAGGGAGCAGCGCGCCGCCGAGATCGCCGAGCAGGTGCGGGCGATGGAGGAGGAGGTGAGGAGGGAGGACAAGGCGAACAAGGAGCGCCAGCGGCTCTACAGCCGCAAATATCGCGCAAAAAAGCAAATCAACGAAAACTTTTTGAAAGTCGAGGACGAGGAAACGGAGGAAGAATGACCCCTCAAAACAAATACGCGGGCACCCCCAGCAACCACACCAAGAGCGCCCGCACGTCCAACAGGACTCCCCGCATCGTAGCACGCGAGGGCTACCGCCTGCCAGCGCAGGAGCAGGCCGACAGGCAGAAGGACGCCTTCAGGGCCGGGCTTCTGATCGGCATCACCGTGACGGCGCTCGCCATGTGCGCGCTGCTGTGGATCTGGATTATCCCGACCATGGACGGCGCGGTGCACAGCGCCCAGGCCGCCTACGAGGCGGTGGGCGTGCATGCGTAACGACAAGCGCTACAACCCCAAGCC
>USNX01000075.1 GCA_900556205.1 uncultured Collinsella sp. | reverse complement strand
ATGAACGGGCGATCCTCGACGCGCTCGCGCGCGTCCTCGGCCGCGGCGGCCATGAGGTCGTCAGGGCGGCGGACCCGACGGCGGTCCCGGGGACGGACCTCTCGCGCTTCGACCTCGTGCTCTGCGACGTCATGATGCCGGGGCTCGACGGCTTCGAGCTCGTGCGGCAGATCCGCCCGGACTTCGACGGGCCCATCATCTTCCTGACCGCGCGCGTGGCCGAGGAGGACGCCGTGGCCGGCTACGGCCTGGGTGCCGACGACTACGTCCGCAAGCCCTTCGGGGCCGCGGAGCTGCGCGCCAAGGTCGCGGCCCATCTACGCCGTGAGCGCCGGCCGCGCTCGCACGCCCTCTCCTTCGGGGAGGTGCGGATCGACCTCGGGGCGCGCGGCCTCGCCGTGGGCGGCGAGGCCGTGCCGCTCACGCCCACCGAGTACGCCATCTGCGAGTACCTCGCCCGCCACCCCGGGCAGGTCATGAGCCGCGCGCAGATACGCGAGGCGGTGCTCGGCTGGGAGAGCGACGCCGACGACGCGGCCATATCCATGCAGGTCAGCCGCGCCCGGAGGAAACTCTCCGAGGCCGGTGCCGATCCGATCGCGACCGTCTGGGGGATGGGGTACAAGTGGCAGCTCTGAGGACCGGGGCGCGAGGTCGCGGGGGCATGCCGCTCTCCTTCGTCATCGCGCGCTACTTCGCCTACGCGTTCGCGGCGGTCGCCACGGCGTGGCTTGCCTCGTTCATGGCGCTCTCCGCGGCGATCAACGCGGGCTTCGTCTACGAGGCAAGCTGGGGGCCGGCCAATGCGCGCGAGGTCGCGGAGGGCCTGGCACGCGACGGCGTCTGCGGGCAGCAGGACGTGCCGACGGCGTACCGCTACCTCATCCTGAACAAGGACGGATACGTGCTGATGACAGACCTCGAGGGCACGCGGCTCGAGGACGCGACGGAAATGGCCCGTGCGGCACTCGCCGCGGATCCGGGCACAGTGGAGATCGAGGGCGGGGGCTCAGGCCTCACCTACGCCGCGTTCCCGCTCAAGGGCGGCGGGGCCTGCGCACTCGTCAGCGAGTACCTGCCGCAGTGGGTCTCGCGCGACCTCGCCGGCCTGCTTCCCAACCCGCAGAATCTCATGCTCGTCGGCGCCGCTGCGGGAAGCGCGCTCGCGCTCGCGCTCGTGGCGCGCCGCGCGAGCCGCGTGATCTCGCGCAAGATGGCGCCGCTCGCGGAGGCGGCGGGGCGCGTCGGCGCGGGGGAGCTCGACTTCGCGGTCGGCAGCACCAACGTGCGCGAGGTGAACGACGTCCTCGCCGCGATGGACGCCATGCGGGCCTCCCTCGCCGAGTCGCTCGAGGCCCGCTGGGCCGCGGAGCGGGGGCAGCGCGAGCAGGTGGCGTCGCTCGCCCACGACCTCAAGACGCCGCTCACCGTGCTGCGCGCCAACGCCGACTTCGTGGCGGAGGAGCTGGAAGACGAGAAAGACGCCGACCTCGCGGCCGCCGCGCGCGACATAGCCGGCGGTGTCGAAAGGCTCGACGGCTACGTGCGCCTGCTCATCGAGGCCTCGCGCGGGTCCGGCGGGGCGGAGAGGGCCCCCATGCGGCCGGCCGAGCTCTGCGAACAGGTCCTCGCCGAGGCCGCCCAGATCGCCCGGGCGCGAGGCGTGACGCTCGACGCGGCCACGGGCCCCGCTGTCGCGGGCGCGCCCGAGGCCCCACTCGACCGAACCACCCTGGCGCGAGCCGCCGCGAACCTCGTGGCCAACGCCGCCGAGCATGCGCGCTCGCGCGTGGCGGTCTCCTGCGACGTCGCAGGCGGACACCTCGTCATCGAGGTGTCCGACGACGGACCGGGCTTCTCTCCCGCCGCCCTCGAACGCGGCTGCGAGCGGCTCTTCACAGACGACTCATCCCGCTCCTCGCGCGACGGAGGCCGCCACTACGGGCTCGGCCTCCACGCCGCCTCCGAGGCCGCGAGCGCCCACGGGGGCTCCGTCTCGCTCGCCAACAGCCCCTCGGGCGGCGCGGTGGCCACCATCGCGGTCCCCCTGTGCGGGGCCTGACGACTCAGGCCCCGCACACCGGCGTGGCTCGCACGGCAACGTAGCCCATAGACGGAACGATCAGAATGCTCGGCTTGTCAGGCGGTTTGCCCGTGATGTTGTAGCGCACCGTAGACGCTGATGGAGATGGCCGCGCGCGGGCACGAGCGCGCCGCCGCACCTCATGGCCTGTTTCTCGAGCATTTGGGGCGAGCGGCGTTCAAAAATGTGAAGCGGTTCCGCATGGCTCGGGATTGAGCCGGGGCGCGTCTTGGAGCGGGGTGGCAGTGCAAAGTATTGGTCTTTGGGCACGTTAGGGGCGATGTTGGAACGCAGCGGCACGGCGAAGTCCCTGCGATTTCCGCGGAAACGCAGCCTCACCACCACGATGCAGGGGCGATTGTGCTTAAGCATGAGCTCGCGGTCGCCCTCGACGAGGTCGAAGAAGTCCTGGGAGATGGATACGATCTTCATCGGTTACGCCCCCTTCATACGAAGCGGGGCCCGCATCGCTGCAGGCCCCTACAGGTGGGCGATATTCTACGCCTTGCGGCACCCCGTCGCCCACGGAGGTTAAACGTACACGTAAGCCGTACTCTGAAAGCCGCGGCTTCCGGCAAGTAGTTTATACCACGAAAGGTCGCTTTCAATGCGCATAGCTCGCAAAATAACACTCGCTGGGCCGTCACCCCTGGCCGTTACCCTCCAATCTTCATTGGAGTCAGCAGGTCAATTCATATAGCCATGGGGGGTTTATCCTAAAGGGATTCAAATTTATACCCCCATAACTAAGGAATTTTCTATTCCCACTCAATGACTAGAGCCCTGGTGTAATTGGCTGGATCACCGTTCCGGGAACCGGTATCGACCTACCTGCCCGCCAAGCTCCTTCTTCAGCTCCAGCCTAGTATCTGACTCGCGCTGTTATAAGCGAAAACTGAAGAGATGCATCTTAGCCAAGAAAAAAGGTTAGCCTTAACTTACTGTATGATTCGTGTGCTATAGTTAGATGGCTCTAACTGTTTGGGGGCGATGGCCATGCACGAACGCAAGGGCTTCTGGGACAAGAATGCCAGCCGGTACGACCGTTTCATGCGAAAGGACCGGGCGGCGTATGAGAAGATGTATGAGCTGATCAGGCCGGTGGTGAAAGCAAAAACCGTACTGGAGGTTGCCACCGGCACGGGGCTTATCGCAAAGAGCATCGTAAATGCGGCGGCGCACATCGAGGCTACGGACACTTCTGCAAAGATGATCCTTGAAGCAAAGCGAGACAATCAATCCGCAAAGCTGCACTTTTCCGTACAAGATATGTTCCGCCTGCCCTATGCACAGAAGTCCTTCGAAGTGGTGATCGCGTCCAACGCGCTTCACATAGTGCCGCATCCGGAAAAGGCCCTGCAAGAAATCAGGCGGGTGCTGAAGGACGACGGCGTGCTCATCGCGCCAACCTTCACCCACGCGGGGAGCTCGGTTTCCGGCAAGGCAAAAGCCTTTTTGATGAGTATGGCGGGATTCCCCCTCCACAGCAGGTGGACAAGCGAGGAATACCTACGTTTCCTGCGTCAAAACGGCTGGGCGGTGCAGAAAAGCGCAGTGCTGAAGGCCTCGTTCCCGTTGACCTATGCGGAATGCACGAAATCGGAGGGACCAGATGTCGTTCTTTGAAAACACCCGCAAGCCCGTGGGCCTCGGCGGAAAACTAATGGTTGCCATGATGAATCTGGGCCACAGCCCCGTGGCGCGGTGGGGACTTCGATTTCTACGACTTGCGCCAAATGCCAAGGTGCTGGATTGCGGCTGCGGCGGCGGGGCGAACATAAAACGGCTGCTGGAAAAATGCCCGCATGGCGTCGTCAAGGGCATCGATTATTCGCCCGTCAGCGTGGAGAAGGCTAGAAAGCTCAACCGAATTGCAATTCAGGAGGGGCGCTGCGCCGTTCTGCAAGGCAGTGTGGCGGATATGGTGTTTGAGGATAGCTACTTCGATGCTGCCACGGCCTTTGAGACCGTCTATTTTTGGCCTGATTTGCCCCGATGCTTCCGTGAGGTCTGGCGGACGCTGAAGCCAGGCGGGACAATTCTTATCTGCAACGAGAGCAATGGCGATACGGACAAGGACGAGAGGTGGACGCAGATCATCGGCGGCATGACCATCTACAAGGACATTGAATTAAAGGCATGTCTGGAGCAGGCGGGTTTTCACGAGGTGCAGATACACAAAAAGAAAAAGTGGCTCTGCGTCACGGCGCGGAAGTAAGGGCATCAAGCACGGGCATTTTTGCATCCATCCTGCACATGGCGATAGGCATGACGGTCATAGCGGCTGTGCTGGCGGCGATTATGACAGCTTTTATTCACTGAGGAAGGAACCTATGAAATGTAAAATTGAGAAAAACACCGTGCAGGAGACACTGATCCTCCCACTGTATTCCCGAAAGCTGTGTACGGAGCTGTACCCGAACCTTTACAGGGATGAAGCAGCGGTTCGTCTGCTCGACCAAATCGACTACGACTTTTCAGAGGCAGAGAAAAACTCCCGTAGCCTGATGCAGCGCTTTGGTGCGCTGGAGGTGGCCACACGGCAGAGTGATCTTGCTTTCGAGGTGCGGGATTACCTGAAAGGCCACCCCAATGCGGCGGTGGTCAATCTGGGCTGCGGGCTGGACAACACCGGCAGAACCTGCGACAACGGTAGATGCAAGATCTACAATCTGGACTTCCCGGATGTGATTGCCTTGCGGCAGCAGCTACTGCCCGCCGGGAATCGAGAACAAAATATCCCCTGCGACCTGAAAGACACCGCATGGTTTAGCAAAATCGATGCCTCCGGCGGGGCGGTGTTCTTTGCCTCCGGGGTGTTCTATTACTTTCTGACCCAGCAGGTCCGGGAACTGGTGCGGGAGATGGCGGACGCTTTCCCCGGCGGTGTGCTGGTCTTTGATGCTGCCAATCGGACAGCAGTAAAGATGATCGCAAATACATGGCTTAAGACTGCAAAAATCAAGGATGTGGGGGCATATTTTGCGGTTTCGGATGCCGCCAAGGAAATCGGCACGTGGGACAGCCGTCTGCAGGTCACAAGTCGCGGCTATATGCTGGGTTATAACGATTTGAGAGACCCTTCTGTCAGCGGCTTTTTCCGGTTTCTTGCAAGGGTCGGGGACAACGGGATGAAAATGCAAATCGTGAAAATAAGATTTTGAGAGACAAAAATGCAAAAGACGGGCACTTCTTGCCGCTCAATTGGCAAGAAGCGCTCGTCTTTTCTTAACGCGTTGTATGGCGGAGAGAGCGCAAGTTACGCGAGCGCCCTTCTTGCCAGCTCGGCCGCGCCGAGGATTCCTTGGTCGCCGCCGCAGCCCGGGGCGCAGATGTAGCTCTCCATGTCCTTAAGCTCGGCGGTCTGGATGTAGCCACCCAGATATTCGAGGGTCTTCTTGCGGACGATGCCGTAGAGCTGCTCCTGGTGCATCACGCCGCCGCCGAGGACGATACGGCGAGGCGAGTACATGAGCACGAGGTTCGCGCACATCTGCCCCAGATAATCCCCCTCGAGCGCCCACACCTCAGCGTTGTCCGCGAGCTCGGCCGCGGGCTTTCCCCAGCGCGCGGCGATGGCGGGGCCGGAGGCGAGGCCCTCGAGACAGCTCGCGTGGCTCGGGCAGACGCAGCGTCCCTCCTCGGTGGGACGGGTCCTTACCAGCATGTGGCCGGCCTCGGGGTGCAGCATGCCGTGAAGGAGCCTGCCCGCGCACATGACGCCCGCGCCCACGCCGGTGCCGATGGTCACGTAGACGGCGTCCTCGAGCCCCTTGCAGCAGCCGAAGACCACTTCGCCGAGGCAGGCAACGTTCACGTCCGTGTCGTAGGCCACCGGAATCCCGAGGGCGTCGGCGAACGCGGCGCGAAGACCATAGCCTCGCCACGCGAGCTTGGGCGTCTGGAGGATGGAGCCGTAGCGCTCGTCGTCGGGGTCGACGCAGGTCGGGCCGAAGGCGCCGATGCCCAACGCGTCCACATCGCGGGCGGTGAACCACTCGATCATCTGCGGGACGGTCTCGGCGGGCGTAAGCGTCGGGGTCTCCATACGGTCGAGGACCTCGCCGTCGCCGGACACCACGGCACAGACCATCTTGGTCCCGCCGGCCTCGAGGGCGCCGAGCCTCATTTGCCTTTCGCTCATGTGATCCTCCTTACAAAGGGACGCCCGCAGTCATGGTCAACCGCGGGCGCCCATAACGTTGGCTTGTTTCGAGGCGACCCTACCTGGGCACGCGGTCCTGCCTTGCGGCAAACGGGGCGAGCACGGCGTGCGGCTCGCTTTGGTACCAGTAGGCGACGGTGGAGATGTCGTCCTCGCGCTCGTAGAGCTTGATGTCGTCGTTGCCGAGGTCCTGGAACGTCACGCGCAGGTCCTCCTTGAACGAGATCGGGTCGGGAAGGTGCCACCTGTAGAGGCCGTGCCTGGGCAGCGCGTCGTCGTTGGTCGCGAGCATCGGGTTCGGGTTCGGCTTGCCCGCGCTGAAGCGGTCGCGCGTGGCGTCGCGCGTCGAGCGGTACGGGTAGCCGGCGAACAGCGTGTTGAAGCACTGCGCCT
>USNX01000074.1 GCA_900556205.1 uncultured Collinsella sp. | reverse complement strand
CGCGTTGGCTCGCTCGAGGGCTTCGAGAATGCTGCCGACGACGAGCCCGGTGCCGTTTGGCGCATTGGCGGTCTGGTCGAGAAGCCTGCTCCCGAGGCGGCTCCGTCCAACCTGTACATCGTCGGCCGTTATCTGCTGAGCCCGTTGGTCATGGACCTGCTCGCCGATCAGCAGGCCGGCAAGGGCGGCGAGATCCAGCTCACCGACGCCATGGCCCGCTCGCTCGACCGCGAGGCCATGTACGCCGTCGTCATCGACCCGCTCTCGGGCTACGATACCGGCACCCCGTCTGGCTGGATGGCCACCAACGCCCTCATGGCCGCAAGCGATCCTCGCTTTGCCGGCGCCTTCTGGGACGCCATCGACGAGCGCGGCGGCTTGATGCGCAAATAAGCCTTCGGGCATCGACATTTACGGGCGCGGACCTCGGTTCGCGCCCGTTTTTTATAAGAGCTGCGATTGCCGCCCCTCTGTTCACAGAAAATATATGAACAGATGTTCGATACACATACATCTACCTGCGTGTTTTCTGTCGAAAAACTTTGCTACTCCAAAAACTCAATCGCGTCAAGGCTTTTCTTGCCCAACGGTCGGTACCTGATAAACTATTAGGTTGCGATAACTGGCGAAGCTATGCCTCGCCAACCCACCGAGCATTTCCGTGAAGGAGGAAAAACCTGGTGACCTACGCATACACTGCCACTGAGCGCAAGCGCGTCAGCTTCGGGAAAATCCCGGAGGCCATGGAGCTCCCCAACCTTATCTCTGTTCAAAGGGAATCCTTTGAGCGTTTTAAGGACGAGGGCCTTCGTGAGGCGTTCAAGGAATCCAGCCCCATCCAGAGCCAGAACCATGTTCTCGAGGTTACCTTCGGCGAGCATCAGTTCGGCGACCCCGCGCACACCGTCGAGGAGTGCCGCGAGAAGGATATGACCTATCAGGCTCCGCTTCTGACCGACGTCCGTCTTACCAACAAGGAGACCGGCGAGATCAAGGAGCAGCTCGTCTTCATGGGCGACTTCCCCATGATGACCGATCAGGGCACCTTCATCATCAACGGTACCGAGCGTATCGTCGTCTCGCAGCTCGTCCGCTCCCCGGGCGTGTACTACAGCTCCGAGATGGATTCGGGCAAGCAGATCTACAAGGCCCAGATCATCCCGTCCCGCGGTGCCTGGCTTGAGTTTGAGGTCGACAAGCGCGACCAGCTCATGGTCTCCATCGACCGTAAGCGCAAGCAGAGCGCCACGATGTTCCTGCGCGCCCTTGGCATCGCCGTCACCAACGACGACATCATCGAGCTGCTCGGCAACTCCGATGTGATCAAGCGCACCCTGGAGCGCGACACCGCTCTCACCCGCGAGGATGCTCTTATCGAGATCTACCGTCGCCTGCGCCCGGGCGAGCCTCCCACCGTGGACGCTTCCCGCAGCCTGCTCGAGGGCCTGCTCTTTAACCCGCAGCGCTACGATCTGGCCCGCGTCGGTCGCTACAAGGTCAACAAGAAGCTCAACCTCACCACCGAGGAAGAGGTCACGGTGCTCACCGACGAGGATATCGTCGCGACGCTGCGCTACCTGCTGTCCCTCGCTGCCGGCGAGCAGGGCTTCAAGGTCGACGACATCGACCACTTTGGCAACCGCCGCATCCGCACCGTCGGCGAGCTCGTCGCCAACCAGTTCCGTATCGGCATGAGCCGTATGGAGCGCGTCGTCCGTGAGCGCATGAGCTCCCAGGACATCGACGAGATCACCCCGCAGTCGCTCATCAACATCCGCCCGATCGTGGCCTCCATCAAGGAGTTCTTCGGTTCCTCGCAGCTCTCGCAGTTCATGGACCAGGCGAACCCCCTGACCGGTCTGACCCACAAGCGCCGTCTGTCCGCACTCGGCCCTGGCGGTCTTGCCGGCCACAAGTCGGGCTCCAGCCGCCGCACCAACGTGCCGACGGCCGTCCGCGACGTTCACAACTCGCACTACAGCCGCATGTGCCCGATCGAGACCCCCGAAGGCCCCAACATCGGTCTGATCGGCTCGCTCGCCCTCTACGCCCGCGTCAACGAGTACGGCTTCATCGAGGCCCCGTTCCGCCGCGTCGAGAACGGCGTTGCCACCGACCAGATCGACTGGATGACCGCTGACGAGGAAGAGAAGCACGTCATCGCGCCGGCCAACACGCCGCTCGATCCCAAGACCAACGAATTCATCACGACCGATGCCGAGGGCAAGCTTGTCCGCCCGCACACCGTGATCGCCCGTACCCGCGACTTCGACGGCTCCTTCGGCGCTCCCGCTGACGTGCCCGTCGAGGACGTCGACTACATGGACGTCTCGCCGCGTCAGATGCTCTCCGTCGCAGCCACGCTGATCCCGTTCCTCGAGCACGACGACGCCAAGCGTACGCTGATGGGCGCTAACATGCAGCGTCAGGCCGTGCCGCTGGTTCACCCTGCCGCTCCCTATGTCGGTACCGGCATGGAGCGTCGCGCCGCCCTGGACTCTGGCGAGGTCACCCTGGCCAAGAACGCCGGCGAGGTCATCTTTGCCGACGCTTCCAAGATTATCGTCAAGCATGCCGGCGGCATGGACGAGTATCACCTGGCCAAGTACCAGCGCTCCAACCAGTCCACCTGCATCAACCACCGTCCGCTCGTGCGCGTCGGTGACACCGTTGAGCAGGGCGAGCCTCTGGCTGACGGTCCTTCGACCGATCATGGCGAGCTCGCACTGGGTCAGAACCTCACCGTGGCCTACATGCCGTGGGAAGGCTTCAACTACGAGGACGGTATCGTCGTGTCCGAGCGCCTGGTGGCCGAGGACCTGCTGACGACCATCAATATCACCCGTCACGAGATCGACGCCCGCGACACCAAGCTCGGCCCCGAGGAGATCACCCGCGAGATCCCGAACCTCTCCGAGGACATGCTTGCCAACCTCGACGAGGACGGCATCATTCGCATCGGCGCCGAGGTCGGCCCTGGCGACATCCTGGTCGGCAAGGTCACGCCTAAGGGCGAGAGCGCTCTGACCGCCGAGGAGCGCCTGCTGCGCGCCATCTTCGGTGCCAAGGCTCACGACGTTCGCGACACCTCCCTTAAGATGCCTCACGGCGCTTACGGCCGCGTCATCGACGTCGTCCGCTTTAGCCGCGAGAACGGCGACGACCTGGCCCCCGGCGTCAACGAGCAGGTGCGCGTCTACGTCGCCCAGCGTCGTAAGATCCAGCAGGGCGATAAGATCGCCGGTCGCCACGGCAACAAGGGTGTTATCTGTAACGTTCTGCCGGTCGAGGACATGCCCTACATGGCTGACGGTACCCCGATCGACGTTATCCTCAACCCGCTGGGCGTTCCTTCGCGTATGAACGTCGGTCAGCTGCTCGAGTGCCACCTTGGCTGGGCTGCTGCCTGCGGTTGGGATACCGAGGATGCCGACTCCGACAAGTATGTTCCCGGTCCGTTCTTCACCGCGACGCCCGTCTTCGACGGCGCCAAGGAGGACGAGATCGCCGAGGTCATCCGTCGTGCCAACAAGAACATGCTCAACAAGGCCACCGCTGCCTTTGGCGATCACATGCGCCCCGAGTTTGTCACCCAGCTTGACGAGCGCGGCAAGACCCGTCTGTTCGACGGCCGCACCGGCGAGGAGTTCCGCGAGCCCATTACCGTGGGTACGTCCTACATCCTCAAGCTCGGCCACATGGTCGACGACAAGATCCACGCCCGTTCGACCGGCCCTTACAGCCTGGTTACCCAGCAGCCGCTGGGCGGCAAGGCTCAGTTCGGCGGCCAGCGCTTCGGCGAGATGGAAGTTTGGGCACTGTACGCATACGGTGCTTCCAACGTCCTGCAGGAGATCCTGACCGTCAAGTCCGACGATACCGTGGGCCGCGTCAAGACCTACGAGTCCATCGTCAAGGGCGAGAACGTTCCTGTCCCGGGTATCCCCGAGTCCTTCAAGGTTCTCGTCAAGGAGATTCGTTCCCTCGCACTGGACATCGAGCCCATGCACGATGCCGACGAGGACGCCTCCGCCCCTGTGACCGCCGAGGAGACCTCTGCCCTCGATGACCTGGCTGCGCTCGCCGGCATTGACGCCGACGTCGAGGCCCAGGATGCCGAGACCGCCGAGGCACCCGAGGCTGTCGCCGCCACGACCACTGATAAGGAGTAGTTGACTGTGGCAGATTTCGAAGCTACTGATTTTGACTCGGTAAAGATCTCCCTTGCCTCCGCCGACCAGATCCGTTCCTGGTCGCACGGTGAGGTCAAGAAGCCGGAGACCATCAATTACCGTACCCTCAAGCCCGAGAAGGACGGCCTGTTCTGCGAGAAGATCTTCGGTCCCGCCAAGGACTGGGAGTGCTCCTGCGGCAAGTACAAGGGCATCCGCTTTAAGGGCATCGTCTGCGAGCGCTGCGGCGTCGAGGTTACCTCGGCCAAGGTGCGTCGCGACCGCATGGGCCACATCGAGCTCGCCGCTCCCGTGTCCCACATCTGGTACTTCAAGAGCCCCACGAGCTTCCCGATGAGCCGTATGCTCGACATCAAGTCCAAGGACCTCGAGAAGGTTCTGTACTTTGCCAGCTACATCATCACCGAGGTAGACTACGAGGCTCGCGAGGCCGACGCTGACGACCTGCGCGAGGAGCTCGCCGCCGATCTGGAAGAGATCGATGCCGAGTGCGCTCGCCAGATCGAATCCCTCAAGGAGCAGGGCAACCCCGAGAACTTTGACGAGTTCTCCGACGAGGAGCCGCTGACCCCCGAGGAGATCACCTCTGGCATCGTCGACATCGAGGAAGAGTGCAAGGACGAGAAGCAGCTCCGCACGGACGCCTTCAACGCCTTCATGAAACTCACCGAGCGCGACCTCATCTCCGATGAGCCGCTGTTCCGTGAGATGACCCGTTACTACTCCATGTACTTCAAGGGTGGTATGGGTGCCGAGGCCGTCCGCGACCTGCTCGCTGCCATCGACCTCCCCTCCGAGGCCGAGAAACTCAAGGCCATCATCGCCGACGAGGACTCCCAGAAGCAGAAGCGCGAGAAGGCCGTCAAGCGCCTCGAGGTCGTTGACGCCTTCCTGAAGGGCGGCAACAGCCCCGCGAACATGATCTTGGACGTCATCCCGGTCATTCCGCCCGATCTGCGCCCGATGGTCCAGCTCGACGGCGGTCGCTTCGCCGCGTCCGACCTCAACGACCTGTATCGTCGCGTGATCAACCGTAACAACCGACTCAAGCGCCTGCTCGACCTGGACGCCCCTGCGATCATCGTGAACAACGAGAAGCGCATGCTCCAGGAGTCCGTGGACGCCCTGTTCGACAACGGCCGTCGTGGTCGCCCGGTCTCTGGCCGTGGCGGTCGCCCGCTCAAGTCGCTCGCCGAGGCCCTCAAGGGCAAGCAGGGTCGTTTCCGTCAGAACCTGCTGGGTAAGCGTGTCGACTACTCCGGCCGTTCGGTAATCGTTACCGACCCCAAGCTGCTGCTGCACCAGTGCGGTCTGCCCAAGACCATGGCGCTGGAGCTCTTCAAGCCCTTCGTCATGAAGCGCCTGGTCGAGCTTGGCAAGGTTGAGAACATCAAGGGCGCCAAGCGCGCTATCGACCGCGGTGCCACCTTTGTGTGGGACATCCTCGAAGAGGTCATCGACGGCCGCGTCGTGCTGCTCAACCGTGCACCGACCCTGCACCGTCTGTCCATCCAGGCCTTTGAGCCGGTGCTGGTCGAGGGCAAGGCTATCCACCTGCACCCGCTGGTCTGCTCGCCCTTCAACGCCGACTTCGACGGCGACCAGATGTCTGTCCACGTGCCGCTGTCCAGCCAGGCTCAGGCCGAGGCTCGCGTGCTCATGCTCTCTGCGAACAACCTGCGCTCGCCGGCATCCGGCAAGCCGGTCAACATCCCTTCGCAGGACATGATCATCGGTGTGTACTACCTGACCCAGGTCCGCGAGGGTCTGCCGGGCGAGAACCACGTGTTCTCGAGCTTCGACGACGCACTGCACGCCTATGACTGCCGTTCCGAGGTCGACATGCAGGCCAAGATCCAGGTCCGCGTGTCCGCTGCCGATGCCAACGTCATCAACGAGGACGGCACCCGTATCTTCCGCGTCAAGAACGGCAAGAACGAGTTCGTCGACTACGACGTCACCGGCAACAAGACCGCTCGCTTCGAGACCTCTATCGGCCGCATCATCTTCAACCGCCAGTGCCTGCCCGAAGACTACGAGTTCATGAACTACAAGATGGTCAAGGGCGACGTGGCCAAGCTGGTTGCCGACTGCTGCGATCGTTACCCCGAGGCCAAGGTCGGCCCGATTCTCGACGCCATCAAGTACTCCGGCTTCCACTACGCTACCCGCGCCGGCCTCACCATCTCGGTGTGGGACGCTCTCATCCCTGCCGAGAAGCAGGAGCTGCTCGACCGTGCCCAGGCCAACGTCGACCAGATCAACGAGTACTTCGAGGAGGGCTTCATCAACGAGACGGAGCGCCACATCGAAGTCGTTAACGAGTGGACCGCTTGTACCGACAAGGTCGCAGCGCTCATGCTCGACTTGTTCGACGAGGAGAACCCGCTCTACATGATGGCCGACTCCGGCGCCCGTGGTTCTAAGACCCAGCTGCGTCAGCTCGGCGGCATGCGTGGCCTGATGGCA
>USNX01000073.1 GCA_900556205.1 uncultured Collinsella sp. | reverse complement strand
TCCGTGAAAACCGGTACCGGGCGCCCCGACCTTTGCCGGGGGACGGGCGCCCACCATCTCTTGGTTTCAGGCTGCGGGCAAGCCGCCCGCGGCAAGCGATCGTTCGATTTGGAGGAAATCTTATGCGTACGATCACCGAGTCCGAGTCCACCCCCAAGGCCGACGGCTTCTTTATGCCCGCTGAGTTCGCCCCGCAGGATCGTGTGTGGATGGGTTGGCCCCACCGCACCGACACCTGGGCCCACGGCGCCAAGCCGGCTCAGAAGCAGTATGCCGCCATCGCTCGCGCCATCGCCGAGTTCACCCCGGTCACCATGTGCGCCAACCAGGCCGACTACGCCAACTGCAAGGCCGTCTTCGAGGACGACGAGAACGTCACCGTCATCGAGATGACCACCGACGACGCCTGGTTCCGCGATACCGCCGCCACCTACGTCATCAACGGCAAGGGCGAGAAGCGCGCCAACCACTGGCACTTCAACGCCTACGGCGGCCTCGTCGACGGCCTCTATTTCCCGTGGGATAAGGACGAGCAGATCGCTCTTAAGATGGCTGAGCTCTCCGGCTGCCGTCGCTATCGTCCCGATGACATGATCCTCGAGGGCGGCTCCATCACCGTCGACGGCGAGGGCACCCTTGTTGTGACCGACCAGTGCCTGCTTTCCCCGGGCCGCACCTGCTCTGCGGTTCTGGAGGAGGAAGAGGATCCCGAGTCCATCTGGCCCAAGTTCCACAAGAAGTTTGAGCCCTGGAGCGAGGAGCTTCGCGCCTATATGGACGAGCACCTCAAGGATTATCTGGGTGTCGAGAAGGTCATCTGGGTCAAGGAGGGCATCGACCCCGAGGAGACCAACGGCCACATCGATGACGTCGCCACGTTCATCGCCCCGGGCGTTATGGCCTGCATCTGGACCGACGATCCCGAGTACCCGTTCTACGAGCAGTGCCACGCTGCCTACGAGACCCTCTCCAACGCCGTTGACGCCAAGGGTCGCAAGATGAAGGTCTACAAGCTCTGCATGCCCGTGAACCCGCTGTTCATGGATCAGGCTTCCTGCGATACCATCGACGCCGACGAGAACGCCGAGCCGCGCGTTGCCGACGAGCCGCTGATTGCTTCCTACATGAACTACCTGGTCACCAACCACGGCGTTATCGTCCCGCAGTACGGCGACGAGAACGACCAGCTGGCCGTTGACACGCTCCAGAAGATCTATGACGAGGTCTGGGGCGAGGGCGTCTACAAGTGCGTCGGCGTTCAGTCCGAGCAGGTCGTCTTCGGCGGCGGCAATATCCACTGCATCACTCAGCAGGAGCCGTCCGCTTAATCGTCTGACTTTTCTCTTTGAGCAGATTTGCTTTTCTCTCTCTTTGTCTGCTGCGTTGGTTTTTGGGTTATCTGGCGCAGCGGCGCGGAACGGGCACTTCGTAGCCTCCACTTCGGAGTGCCCTTTTCTTTGATTGAATACGCGTCTGACCTGGGATTTTTTGCGGGTTAGGCCAATTGTTCGCTTGATTATTCCAGGTCAGACGCGTCTTCAATTGCCGAAAGTTTCCGGTCGTGAGCACGGCCGTTTTGATCGGAGTATCTATGTACCAGCGCATCGTTATCTACACGCGCCTGTTCCGCGATCGTTGGTCTAACAATTGCATCCTGTCCTCTCTTAGGGATGACACCTGTACCGGTGACGCGGCCTGCAACCCTACCTTGGGCTGCGCCTTCGGTACAGATGCCATCCTTTTTGCTGCAGGGGGAGTGCGCCATGGCAGGTAAAAAGTTCTCCCTGATCGAGGTCATCCTCTCGGTCATCTGCGTCGTTTTTACCATTGAGGCAGCAGCTCCGGCATCTGCCATGGGCAACGTGCAGTTCTTCTGGTGGATCTTCCTTATCATTACGTTTTTGCTGCCCTACGGTCTGGTGGTGGCGGAGCTGGGCACGGCGTTCGATTCCGAGGGCGGCCTGTACGATTGGGTTCGCCTGGGTCTGGGCGATCGCTGGGGCGCACGCTGCTCCTGGTGCTACTGGGTTAACTTTCCCCTGTGGGTGGCAAGCATCGCCTGCATGTTCCCCAGTGTCATCAATGCGGTATGGGGCGTTGAGTTTTCGCTCGGGGTTCGAATTGCCATCGAGCTTGCCTTTGTGTGGAGCGTCACGGTTATGGCGATGCAGCCGGTGGCCGAGGCCGATTGGGTTATGGACGGCGGTGCCATCATCAAAGTGCTCATTACCGCCGTGGTGGGTATCGTTGGCATCTGGTTTGCCTACAATAACGGCTTTGCCAACGATATGTCGCTTAAGACCTTCATTCCAGACCTGGGCGACACCAATTCGTTGACGTATCTATCGATCATCCTATTCAACTTTATGGGCTTCGAAGTGGTCGCGACCTTTGCCAGTACGATGAAAAACCCGTCGCGTGATATCCCCAAGGCGGTTATCGCCGGTGGCGTTGCCATTGCGGCAATCTACATTATCTGCGGCATCGGCATTGGAGCCGCGGTTCCCGCCGAGCAACTTTCGCTCGATTCGGGCATTGTGGACGCGGTCGCCGCCATGGTGGGACGCAGCCACTCACTGACCATGATCGTGGGCATGGCCTTTCTGGTGACGCTCTTTGCCAACATGATCTGTTGGAGCTTTGGCGTCAACAACGTAGCGAGCTATGCCGCACGTCATGGCAACATGCCGCGTCCCTTTGCGTTGGTGTCCAAGAAGACCGGCATGCCCAACGGCTCGGCACTTATCAACGGCTGTTTTGCCAGCCTGGTGCTACTGCTCCAGATTCCGCTGGGTGAGGGCTCCGACGTCTTTTGGGTCTTCTTCTCGATGAACGTTGTCTTTTTGCTCATGAGTTATATCCCCATGTTCCCGGCGTTTTGGCGTCTGCGTAAGTACGACGGCCGGCCGCGTGTGTTCCGCGCTCCTTTTGAGGGTAAAGTGCTCGCCGTGGCGCTTGCGGTGCCGGCGATCGAGCTCGCGCTTTCGATTGTGGCGACGGTAGTGCCACTCAACAGTTCGTCGGCCGAGATGGCCAAGCTGCCCATTCTGGTGGGCGTGGTGATCGGCGTGCTGTTGGGCGAGGTGTCGCGTCTCGTGTCGCGTCGCGGCCGCAGCATCGACAACCCCGGTGTTGGTGCAAGGGGGACAGGTTACTTTGCATCAAAAGAGTAGTGCCGCGAGTTGCGCGGCGCTTGGTGCATCTTGGATTACTGCTTGTGGTGTTCGGAATCGGAAGCGAGCTTGGGCGCAAAGTAGGGGACATGGCCCAGGTAAGGGCGACTGTCCGGGCGAGCCTGGGCGGCGCAGGGAATATCGTCGTAGGTTAAGGAGTCCCTCAGGTGGGTGATGGCCCTGGCAGCGGGTGCAACAAGCATCTCGAGTGGTGCGATCGGCGCCACGGCATCTCCTTTCCTGCATGCGACTCGTGTTTTGGCGCGAATGTGTACGCCGCAAGTCTAGCATCCCGCCAAGGAGAGCTTCAAACCACCACAAAGGGGACCGTCCCAGTTGTGGTGGTGTTTGCCCAGATAAAACCTGCAAAAAACTTCTCCCTAGGGGATGGCGTTGCTTGAGAATCTGGGTTGTTAAATGGCATTCCAGAACTTGGCCACTTGTAGATTGTGGAAAACTCTACTTTCAGATTATGGAGTGTGCTGCTTTGGTCGTCGGGGGACGTACCTCATGAGCACCGGCATGGTGCGAGCCGCCATCGCCACTCGCTACAGCGAGTAGCAAGCGGGCAAAGCAGTCGCAAAACCAGCGCGAATAGCCGCCGCGAAGGGAGCCGGATCCCATTCGCGGCGTTTTTTTTGCCTATCTGGTGCGTCTCAGATACAAGTGAGTAGACTTTTTTGGATTTGCCGAGCACATCGTGACAAATGCCCAGCAAAACTGCAGGTCAGGGCGGTGGCGATTTGGGATGTGCTCGGCCTCCCGCAAAAAGTCTACTCACTTGGTTTTTTCTGCTAGATGACCGCCACGAGGAAAAGCAGCTCCCCCGCGGCGGTCGACGTTTGCCCAGATAAAACTCGGCTCTTCGCCACTTAATGTGGTTGGATTCCAGATAGATTCCCAGATGACACTGGGGATCTCGGTTAAAGTTTTTTTCGCCAAAAAACCGCCGAGAGAAAGCCCCCCCCGGACTAGTCGTTGGGAACGTTCTTAAACGACTAGTCATTCAAGAACGTTCCCAACGACTAATTCGGCATGAAAAGAGGACGACATAGACCTTTTGGTCATGCCGTCCTCTTTGAATCACGAGTTGTTCGCTCTCGTGCCCGCGTAACTAAATACGCTCTGCAATCTCGTGGATGAGGTAGTTGGTCTTTTCCCAGCCCAGGCATGGGTCGGTGATGGACTTGCCAAAGATGCCGCCATCGACTGCCTGGTTACCGTCCTCCAGGTAGGACTCGATCATAAAGCCCTTGACCAGCTTGGAGATGGACTCGTTGCGGCGACAGCTGTCGAGCACCTCCTTGCAAATGCGGTACTGCTCAAGCGGTCGCTTGCCCGAGTTGTCGTGGTTGCAGTCGATGACCGCCGCCGGGTTGGCGTAGCCGGCGTGCTCGGTGTAGCGCTCGGCCAGGCGCTCCAGGTGCTCGTAGTGGTAATTGGGGTAGGTGCGGCCGTCGAGGCCAATGTAGCCGCGCATGACGGCGTGCGCGAGCGGGTTGCCGTCGCACTCAACCTCCCAGTTGCGGAAGATAAAGCTCTGGTGTGCCTGGGCGGCATAGATGGAGTTGAGCATAACGGTGGTGGAACCGGCGGTGGGGTTCTTCATACCCACGGGCACCGAAATGCCACTCGACACCAGTCGATGCTCCTGGTTCTCGACCGAGCGCGCACCCACGGCGACATAGCTCAGCAGGTCGACGAGGTACTGGTAGTTGGAGGGATAGAGCATCTCGTCGGCGGTGAAGAAACCCGTCTCCTCAATCACGCGCAAGTGCATGTGGCGGATGGCCTTGACGCCCTCGAGCAGGTCGTCCGGCGCCTCGGGGTCGGGGTTGTGCAGCAGACCCTTGTAGCCGGTGCCCTTGGTGCGGGGCTTGTTGGTGTAGACGCGCGGGATGATAACGAGCTTGTCCTTGACCTCCTCGGCGGTCTTGGCCAGTCGGTTCATGTACTCAAGCACCGAATCCTCGCGGTCGGCAGAGCACGGGCCGATGATGAGCACCTTACGTGCGTCCTCGCCGGTAAAGACTTTGGCGACCTCGGCGTCAAATGCCTGCTTTTTGGCGGTAAGCTCGGCAGAAAGCGGCATTTCCTCGCGGATCTCCATGGGGATCGGCAGCCTGCGTTTGAATTCCATGGCCATAGGGGCCTCCTCAATCTATGGAAAGAGCAATAAGCGTATTGTCGAATGCTCGGCATTATCCGCTGTCGCACGCTAAAGTGCAAGCCCTTGTCACCCCGAAACCTACCAAAAAGGGACAGGTTTATTTTGGTCGGTTTTATCTGGGAAAATGTCGGCACTCGCCGGAAGGGGGGGGTCGGCGTACGGCACGCTGGAGCGAGTTGGGTCTTCTGCGGCATACCCCGTGGGCAAAAAATGGCAAATATGAGTACTGTTGCTGGCGTAGTCTCATATCGAGCTTACAAGATAATAGGCACAACAGCAAATATGTTCATTAACGTTGGCACACAGAAGCATACTAACGGGCGTTTTGATTAATTTGAAGGCGTATAGAAGCCGCAAAGAGGTCATTTGAGGCGGTTTTGGCTGCTACTAAAAATGTAACAGTACTCATATTTGACCTTTTTTGGCCACAGGGTCCGGAAGGGGCTGTCAATCGGGCCCCAAGAGAGCTAACTCGAGTGCCGTGGACGAAAAAACGGGGGCGCAGGTTGTCCTGCGCCCCCGTTCTCGGGCATTATCCGTTCTCTGCGGCGGAGTCTACGCCGCTTCGTCGAACTGCGAGTTGTACAGGTCGGCATAGAAGCCGCCCTGGGCGAGCAACTCGTCATGCGTGCCCTTCTCGACGATGTCGCCGTCGCGAATCACCAGGATCACGTCGGCGTTGCGGATCGTCGACAGGCGGTGCGCGATGACAAAGCTCGTGCGGCCCTGCATCAGGGCGTCCATGGCGCGCTGGATAAGCTCCTCGGTGCGGGTGTCCACGTTGGAGGTCGCCTCGTCCAGAATCAGCGCCGGGCGGTCGGCCAAAATGGCACGTGCGATGGTCACGAGCTGGCGCTGGCCCTGCGAAAGGTTGGTGCCTTCCTCGTTGATCATAAAGTCGTAGCCGCCGGCGAGCGTATGGATAAAGTGGTCGCAGCGTGCGGCGCGTGCAGCGGCCTCGACCTCGGCATCGGTCGCGTCGGGGCGCCCGTAGCGAATGTTCTCGCGAATGGTGCCGTTAAACAGCCACGTATCCTGCAGCACCATGGCAAACTCGCCGCGCAGCGCCGCGCGGTCCCAGTCGCGCACGTCAATGCCCTCGACGCGCAGCGAACCGCCGTCCACGTCATAGAAGCGCTGCAGTAGCTTGATGAGCGTAGTCTTGCCGGCGCCGGTGGGGCCGACGATGGCCACGGTCTGACCGGGCTGGGCCTCGCAGCTAAAGTCGTGGATGATGGTCTTGTCCGGCGTGTAACCAAACTTGACGTGGTCGAACTCAACGTGGCCGGGACGCTTTGCGGGAATCTGCGCGTCGGCCTTCTGCTCCTCCTCGGGCGCGGCGAGGAACTCGAACACGCGCTCGGTGGCGGCGGCCATCGACTGCATCGTGTTGCTCACGTTGCCCAG
>USNX01000072.1 GCA_900556205.1 uncultured Collinsella sp. | reverse complement strand
GCTCACGTTGCCCAGCTGCTGAACGGGCTGCGTAAAGTTGCGCACGTACTGGATAAAACTCTGGATGTCGCCGGGCGTGGCGTTGCCGGTCAGCGCCAGCTGCGCGCCCACCACAACGACGCCCACGTAGCCCATGTTGCCCACCAGGCTCATGAGCGGCATCATCAGGCCCGAGAGGAACTGCGAGCGCCAGCCGCTAATAAACAGGCGGTCGTTTTGACGGTCGAACTCTTCGATTGAGGCCTCGGCGCGGTCGAACACCTGAATAACGTTCTGGCCGGCAAAATCCTCCTCGATAATGCCGTTGACGGCGCCCAGGACTTGCTGTTGCTCGCGGAAGTACGGCTGCGAGAAGTGAATCATCACGGTCAGGATAATCGCGGCGGCCGGCAGTGTGAGCACGGTGACGCCGGTAAGCGGCAGGCTGATCGAAAGCATCATGACGAGCACGCCGATAATCTGCGTCACCGACGTGATAAGCTGCGTCACGCTCTGGTTGAGCGACTGGCCGAGCGTATCGACATCGTTGGTGATGCGGCTGAGCACGTCGCCCTTGCTGTGTCCGTTAAAGTAGCTCATTGGTACGACGGCGATCTTGGCGGCGATCTCCTTGCGCATGCGATAACAAATCTTTTGCGTGACGCCGGTCATGAGCCAGCCCTGGATGAGGCTGCAGACAGAGCTCGCCAGATACAGGCAGAGCAAAAAGCCGAGCGTCTTGGCGATCCAGTCAAAGTCAACGTCGCCGGTACCGTTGACCTTGGCAACCAGGCCCTCGAACAGTTTGGTGGTAACCTGGCCGAGCACCTTGGGCCCCACAATGTTAAAGATGACCGAGCACACGGCAAAGGCGACGGCGGCAAACACGGCAATCTTGTGCTGGCCGATATAGCCGAGCAGCTGCCTCATGGTGCCCTTAAAGTCCTTGGCCTTTTCGCCACGGCGCATGCCACCCATGCGGCCCATGGGACCACGCTGGCGGGTGGGCTTGGGAATCTGAGTTTTGGTCTCGTCTGCCATTAGCGCTCGCCTCCTTCCATGACGGCTGCAATTTCTTCTTGGGTAAGCCCCAGCTCCTCGGCGGAAAGCTGCGACTGTGCGATCTCCAGGTACGCCGGGCAGCCATGCAGCAGCTCCTCGTGCGTGCCGGTGCCCACTACGTGGCCGTCGTCGAGCACGATGATCTGGTCGGCGTGCATGATGGTCGCGATGCGCTGGGCCACGACCACGAGCGCGGCGTCGGTGACGTTTTTGGCCAGCTCTTCGCGCAGGCGCGCGTCGGTCTTGTAGTCGAGGGCGCTAAACGAATCATCGAACACCACGACCTCGGGCTTTTTGGCCAACGCGCGGGCGATGGCCAGACGCTGGCGCTGACCGCCCGAAACATTGGAGCCGCCCTGGCTAATGGGGGAGTCGTACCCGTCCTCGCGCTCGGCGATAAAGTCCTCCGCCTGGGCGACGCGTGCTGCCTGGCGCATATCCTCGTCACTCACCATGTCGCCGGCAAACTTGAGGTTGCTCTCGACGGTACCCGAGAACAGGCGACCCTGCTGCGGAATATAACCGATGCGGCGGCGCAGCTCAGAGAGGGTCATGTCGCGCACGTCGACGCCGTCAAGCGAAATGCTGCCGCCTGTGACGTCGTACAGGCGCGGGATGAGCTGCACAAGCGTGGACTTGCCCGAGCCCGTGGAGCCAATAATGCCGAGCATCTGGCCGGCGTGCGTGGTGAAGTTTACGCCGCTGATGACGTCGGCGCGTGCATCGGGATACTGGAAGCTCACGTCACGGAAGGTGAGCTCGCCGCGCGGCGCGCTGGCAGCGGGCAGTTTGGGCGAGGCGGGGTCGTTGATGCTCGTGGGGCAGGTGATGACCTCTTCCACGCGCTCGGCTGCGACCTCGGCGCGGGGCAGGATGACCGAAACCATGGTGAGGATCATAAACGCCATGACGATCTGCATGGTGTAAGAGATAAACGCCATCATGTTGCCGACCTGCATCACGCCGTCGGACACGCCCTGCGCGCCAAACCAGACGATAAGCACGGTGATGCAGTTCATGACGAGCATCATGAGCGGCATCATAAAGCTCATGGCTCGGTTGGTGTAGAGCTGCGTGGTCATCAGGTCGAGCGAAGCCTTGTCAAAACGCTCGAGCTCATGCTCCTCGCGGTTGAACGAGCGGATGGGCATAAGGCCGTCGAGCAGCTCGCGGGCGGTAAGGTTCACGCGGTCAACAAAGCTCTGCATCTTTTTGAACTTGGGCATGGTGAGGCCCATAAGCACGCCGACGACGGCCGAGACCGCGATGATGGCTACGGCGATGGTCCACTCTAGGCCGGTATGGTTGGCCAGGACGCGCATGACGGCGACGATGCCCATGACGGGGGCCATCAGACACATGCGGATAAACAGGGTTGCGGCCATCTGGATCTGCTGAATGTCGTTGGTGCAGCGGGTGATGAGCGAGGCCTGGCTAAACTTGCCCACCTCGGCCGGCGAGAAGTGCATAACCTTGTTGAAGGTCTCGCGGCGCAGGTCGCGGGCGATGGAGCAGGCGGTGCGCGAAGCCACGGCACCGGTCAGGATGGTGGCGACGAGCGAGATCAGGCACAGACCAAACATCGTGGTCGCCATGCGGCCCAGGTAGGCGTTCTGCACGTCGGCGGGGTCGATGCCCTGCGCCTTGTACTCGTCTTGCACATAGCTCACGGCGCGTTGGGTCACGATGGAACCCGACATGGAGCCCATTTTGTCCGCCATCTGGTTGGCGCCCTCGATGAGCTTGCTCTGGTCGATCAGACCGCCTTCAACGCCTAGACGCAGGCTCTTCATGGTAATCTTGCCGCCGTCGGCGTCAATCTGCTTTTGCATGTTCTGTGCCGCTGCGGCTTTTTGCTGCATATCGGCGAGCTGCTCGGGCGTCATTGCGGCCATCTGCTCCGGGGTGGGCATGGCCTGGGCAGCGTTGTTGTCTTTCTCGCTGGACGAGCCCATCATGTCACCCATGGAGTCGGCGTCAATGCCCTGGTTGAACGAAAGGACGACAGTCTCGGGCAGGCTCATGATGTCGGCAATCTTGCCGCCGTCGGCGCGCTCTTCCTCGGTGCCCTTGTACGTTCGAATTCCGTTATTGTCCGCCTTGCTAAACACGGCCTCCACAGCCTTGGCGTCCTTGGTGCTCATAAAGAGTTCGAGGTCGTCGAGCGATTCGGCACGGATGGTGTCGGGCACGGGCGACGCGATGCCGCCTTGCTGCACACCCACGTCGACGATGTCGCTCATATAGGTAGGCAGCGCCAGATCGGCGTTGCAGCTGATTACGATAAGTACGATAGCTGCGAACAGTGCCAGGATATGTTTTTTAAAGAGCTTGAGAATCCTCACTCGGCATCTCTCCTTTCTTGATTGCGGTCGATAATTTCGTTGGCACGTCTAAGAAGGCGCACCATCTCTTGGGTATCTGTTTCGCCGAGCTGCTCGAGGAAGGCCGCGGTGCGGTCCTCGAATTCCCGACGTTTGATTTCGATGACCTGGAATCCTTTGTCGGTCACCGTGACGTGTACGCGACGACGGTCGGTCTTTGAGTGCTCGCGCTCGACCCAGCCCTTGGCCTCGAGGGCGCGCAGGATATTGGCGATGCGGGCGCTCGAGACCCAGGCACGATCGGCGAGTTCGCTCGGCGTGAGCGAGCCGCCGGCGCGCATGAGGGCGCGCATGACGGCCATCTCGCCGCAGAGGGCTTTGTCCGCAAAGCGCGAAATGCGCTGATGCATGCTGCCGAACTCGGTAAGGAGCTGACGCCCAAGCTCACGGAAATCGGTTTCTTCCACCGAAAACCCCTAACACTAGAAACTATTTTCGGTGAAAGATGATACCCGCATATTCGGACCTCATGCAGTGGGCAATATAAAGAGCGCATAAAGACTTAAAATCATTCAATTGCTGAAGCGTTTCAAAGAACTATCATGCACGCGGTTAGGC
The DNA here is from genome assembly GCA_900556205.1 of uncultured Collinsella sp. Lineage (GTDB taxonomy): Bacteria > Actinomycetota > Coriobacteriia > Coriobacteriales > Coriobacteriaceae > Collinsella. Next base: position 2,769 of record USNX01000072.1, on the reverse strand, counting down.
GAGGGGTTGTCACCACCATGACGACTGGGACTCATATAATCGCCACGTGCGATGCTCCAACTTCCCGCAAGGAGACACCTTACATAAAGGGGGATGGAGTCATGGCATTTGACTTCACGGGCAAGACCGCGATTGTCACGGGCGGCACTCAGGGCATTGGCCTCGAGATCGCCAAGGGCATCGTTGCAGGCGGCGGACATGTCGCGCTCATCGCAAGGAACGCTGCTAAGGGCGAGGCCGCTGTGGCCGAGCTTGGCGAGGGCAACAAGTTTTATCAGCTCGATGTCGCCGATGCGCCCAAGGCGCGCGAGACCGTCGAACAGATTTTCGCAGACCTGCCGCAAACCAACATCCTGATTAACTGCGCTGGCGTCATCAGCACCAAGAAGTTCGACGAGATCGATGACACTGAGTGGCGCCGTACCATCGACATCAACCTCAACGGCACCTTTACCATGATGAACGCCGTGTACCCGCACTTTAAGGCGGCCCATGCCGGCACTATCGTCAACGTGAGCTCTGTTGCTGGCAAGATCGGCGGCGGCCTGCTCGGCACCGCGGCTTACGCGAGCTCCAAGGCCGGTGTTAACGGTCTAACCAAGGCAGTCGCCAAGGAAGGCGGCAAGTTTGGCGTCCGCTGCAACGCTGTGTGCCCGTCGCTCACGCTTACCGACATGACGTCGATCCTTTCTGACGAGAACTCTCAGCGCATCATTAACGGTATTCCTCTGGGCCGCGCCGCCCAGGCCAGCGAGCCTGCGCAGATGGTGCTGTTCTTCGCTTCCGACCTTGCCAGCTTCGTGAACGGCGAGATCGGTGACTGCGACGGCGGCATCGTCCTGGACGGGTAATACCCCGCGGTGATCGTTTGGCGGCGACCCTGGCGACTCGGGGTTGTCGCCTTCTTTCTGACATAGGCGCGTGCGGCTACGATTCGCATGCATCCAAAGGAGATATATATGAGTGAATCGACTGCGGTGGAGGCACCGGCGGCAAAGGAGCCGTTCTTTAAGATGTCCTCCATCCCGGGTGCCAATATTTTGGTGCCGCTTCTGTTGGGCTGCCTGCTCAACACGCTGTTCCCCGACCTGTTCAAAACGCTCGGCAGCTTTACGCTTGGCATGACCCAGCAGGGTGCAGGCCCGCTCGTGGGCGCTTTTTTGCTCATCGTCGGTACGACGATTTCGTTTAAGAGTGCTCCTGCCGCCGCTGCACGCGGCGCCATCATCATCGCCGTCAAGCAGATCGTGGTCGTTGCCGTGTCGCTGCTCATCCTTTATGTGTTCAACGACAACCTGTTTGGCATTTCTGCCATGGTGATGCTGGCGGCTTGCACCGGCGCCAACAACGCTATGTACGCTGGACTGATGGGCACCATGGGCAACGAGGCCGAGCGTGGCGCCGTCGCCATCACCACGCTCGTTGTTGGCCCTCCGGTCACGATGATCGTGCTCGGCGCTGCCGGCCAGGCTCCGATTGGCTGGTCGCTCGTGGGTGCCATCCTGCCGATCGTCGTCGGCATTATTCTGGGCAACCTCTTCCCCAGCTTTAAGAAGATGATGGCACCGGCACTTTCCGCCATCATTGTGCTCGTCTTCTTTGCCATGGGCTCGACCATGACCTTTGGCCAGCTCATTAATGGCGGTCTTCCCGGTATTCTGCTCGGCGTGATCTGCTCGGTGGTCTTTGCAATTCCCGTCATCGCGGTCGATAAGCTCACGGGCGGTACGGGTGTCGCAGGTGCGGCCATTTCAAGCTGCGCCGGAGCCAATGTGGCCACGCCTGCTGCCATGGCAAGCGTCAATGGGGCCATGTACGGTGGCGCCGTGCTCGCGACGGCTACGGCACAGGTTGCTGCCTGCGCAATCGTGACGGCTATTTTGACCCCGCTGGTCACCAGCTGGTGCTACAAGCATTTTGAGGGCCAGGGCAACGGCGATAGCAAGGCAACGACCGACAAGGCCGCCGCAGCCGCCTAATGCCAAGCGGCAATCAAAGCTAAAAACTAGCTACGCCACAGGGCGGCCACGGGGGATCCCGCGGCCGCCCTGCAGTTTCTGTAGGGTCTCTGGGACACTTTACCCTGCTAAAGCTGGCATAACAGCTAGAGCGAAGGTCGTACAAAGGCAAGGAAAAATAACATACAAATCGGTGAACGGTAGTTGTTCGCGCTCGCATTTCCTGCGGGTTTGTAAAAAACACCCTTATGATATAAAAAAAGAAACATATAACAGCCCAGATGGAGAGGGTCGCTATGTTATCCTTCTCAAACGGGTGAAATCTTGGGTTTTGGGTTGTAGTTCCAAGGTGGATAAACGTTTTCCCTACACCAACGTGTGGTGAAGAACGGAAGAAGCCGGTAGTGCAAGCCGAACATTCAAGAATTCAATAAGCAGCGGTGTGAGAGAGCGCCGCATTACACGTAACTAGGAGCGTGGTTACACAATGCAGGAGGCATGGGAAGGCTTCAAGGAAGGCATCTGGACGGGAGAGGTTGACGTCCGAGACTTCATCCAGAAGAACTACACCCCCTACGAGGGCGACGAGTCGTTCCTCGCCGGCCCGACCGAGCGTACCAAGGAGCTGTGGGGCGAGGTTCTCGACCTGCTGCTTAAGGAGCGCGAGCAGGGCGGTGTCCTCGATATGGACACCAAGACCGTCACGGGTATCGTGAGCCACCCCGCTGGCTACATCGATAACGCCCACCGCGAGAAGGAGACCATCGTCGGCCTCCAGACCGACAAGCCGCTCAAGCGCGCTCTGCACGTC
>USNX01000071.1 GCA_900556205.1 uncultured Collinsella sp. | reverse complement strand
CGCCATCCTCAACACCGTGACGGCCAGCGCGGCGGGCATGGTCTCGTGGCTTGCCGTCGAGCGCGTGCACACCGGTCGCCCCACGCTGGTGGGCGCTAGCACCGGTCTGGTCGCGGGCCTCGTGGTGGTCACGCCGGGCGCGGGCTTTGTCGAGCCGTGGGCGGCGCTGGTCATGGGCCTGATCGTGTCTCCCGTCTGCTACCTGGCCATCAGCCATCTCAAGACCAAGTTTGGCTACGACGATGCGCTCGACGCGTTTGGCTGCCACGGTATCGGCGGCATCTTGGGCGGCGTGCTCACGGGCCTGTTCTGCGTGCCGGAGCTCTCGTGGACCGGTAAGGGCGGCCTGCTCTACACGGGCGACGTGTCGCTGCTCATCTCGCAGATTTTGGGCATTGTAGTGACGGTCGTCATTGTTCTGGTGCTCGATCTGGTGATCGCTACGGTGGTCAAGGCGCTGTTCCATGGCAGCCTGCGCGTGGACGAGGCCGACGAGGCGCTGGGCCTGGATGCGAGTCAGCACGGCGAGAGCGCATACCCTTCGTTCTCCGGACTCGATTAGCAGCTTCCCCAAGCACCGCACCTTGCCGTTCAATCGTCGCTCACGTACTTAAGTACGCTTCGCTCCTCTTTCACGGCAATCTGCGGCACTTGGGAAACCTGCTAAGACCAGTCAGTTGAACTTTTTGATCTCTGAGGTTGGTTCGCGGCACCTGGAAAACCTGTGCCATGTGAAGGACAATCAATTTCTTTTTTTGAAGAGAGGAATTCACTATGAAGAAGATTACGGCGATCGTTCGTGCCGAAAAGCTTGAGGTTCTTAAAGACGCGCTGTTTGCTGCTGATGTTCGCGGTATGACTATCAACCAAGTGCAGGGCTGCGGCGCGCAGCATGGCTGGAAGGAATACGTGCGCGGCAACGAGTTGCTTGTCAACACGATCCCTAAGGTGCAGTTCACGCTCATTTGCGCCGATGAGCATGTCGACGGAATTGTCGAGATTATCTGCAATGCTGCTCGCACCGGTGCCGTTGGAGACGGCAAGATCTGGGTCGAGCCGGTCGAGGAAGTCATCCGCATCCGTACCGGCGAACACGGCCCCGCCGCGGTGTAGAATCGACCGCCTACCATCCGCAACGTTAAAATGCTGCAATGAGGCACAAGACTTGCGTTGCGGATGGACGGATTATGGGTCGTAATAAATATCCCGAGGAGACGGTTGCGAAGATTCTCGACGCGGCGCTGGAGCTATTCTGCGCACAGGGTTATGAGGGGACGAGCATTCAAGATATCGTCGACCGCCTCGATGGCATGACCAAGGGCGCTGTCTATCATCACTTTAAGAGCAAAGAGGAGATTTTCAACGCCGCATTTAATCGGGCAATGGCTCCGATTGTTGAGCAACGTCGCTCAACGCTTGGTATCGGCAATATGACCGGAGCCCAAAAGCTCAAGCGACTGTACGCGCCCGAGTCTGTCGTTCCGCAAATTGAGCTATGGGCACGCATGCATCCTGCGGCAGATCCGGTAAAAAGCTCGCGTCTACTGGCGATGCAGTACCAGGGCTCGTTCGACGAGTCGGCCGACGGCTGTCTCTTGCCAGTGATCGAGGAGGGCATCGCCGACGGCTCCATTGCGTGCAAATGCCCGCGCGAAGCGGCTGAGGCCGTATCGTTGTTGGCGAATCTTTGGCTGCTGCCGCTGTTCCGTCCGCTCGAGACCAAAGATCGAATGCTCGCTCGCGCGCAATGTTTGGCGCAGATGGCGGCCGCGGTGGGGCTCGATTTGGGTAATGAAGTGCTTCAGACAACGGCTCAGATTTGGGACGTATGGAACCGTGCTGGGTGGTAATATAGATACTGACGGTATGTAATTGATTTGTAAGGGTAGCCACGGCTGCCCTTTTCAAGTCATTAAATACATACTAATGGTATGTATAGGGGGCGGGCTTATGGCTGGAATGCGGAGGAGTAGCGTCTCGTTGGTGCAAAAAACAGTGCGATCTATCAGGCTTTTTGGTCTTCTTGTTGCACAGCTGTGCGCGTATTCGATGTTGTCGGCACTGTGCTTTGCGTGCCCGCTTTACTTGTTCGATTGCAGCGGCTCGTCAACGTTATATGGCGCCGTCGCGGCGATAGCGTTCATACCGGGCGTGCTCGCGACTCCGGTTGGCGGAATCTTGGCGGATCGGGGAAGACATCGCGGGGTTCTTGTGGTGCTCGGCATTGTTCTGATGGCTGCATCGCTGCTGTTTATCCCCATGAAGCGGTCGCTGCCTCTTGCGATTGTCGTGGCAGCAATGCTTTGCGTCCAATATGGCATCCAATCGCTGCTGAAGCCGATGCTTCAAATTGAGACGGTGCGCATGACGGGCCCAGAAAAGGTTGAGCGTGCCACTGCGTTGGTCTCGCAGATAACCATGGCGAGCAATATCTTGGGGCCTGTAGTCGGGACGGCAGTCTATGGGTGCTTTGGTATCGATGCTCTATGCGAAACCGCGGCGTTGACGTTTGCGATGTCAGCCCTACTGTTCGGGGGCGCACTCAAGCAAAATGCCTCATCTGGAATGACAGGGGACAGTACGACTTGCTCGACATGCCGAAGCGATTTTCGGGAGTCGATTCGGTACCTGTTTCAAAACGCATCATTGCTCGTTGTGTTTCTGCTTGCGGCTATTTTGAACCTTGCGTTAGTTGGGTTAACGATTGGTGCTCCCGTTATTGTTGCAAAGCATCTCGGGATGCAATCATCCTTTGTTGGGATTATTGAGGTGGCTATGGGCTTGGGTGGTCTTGTCGGCAGTGGTTTGGTCGGTATTTGGCCGCATCGTTTTTCCTTCAAGGGCATATGTCGATATGTTGCGATGATTAGTTTTGGAGTCGTACCGATTATTGTCGCACTACTGAGCGGTCCTGATGAATTAGCGTTTGCCGCGCTTGCGGCCGGCTCGGCATGGGTTATGGCGTGGGCAAGCATTACATCGGTCGAAATCGTTTCATTCGTTCAGCGGTCAGCGCCAAAGGAACTCTGCGGAAAAGTGCTGGCACTCGTTTATATGACGCTTTCCTGTGCAACGCCTATTGGCCAATTGGTTTACGGGCTCGCATATGATCGATGGACACCGGCGATTGTATTCGCAGGCATGTTGGCGGTGCTGACGTTGACGACGGCGCTGTTTAATCGGCTGAAAAGTCGCTTATGGCGAATGTCTTAAGGCGCTGGGGGACCGTGAATTTGTGGAGGCAGTGGCACGTCGCGCCGGGACGGCATTGTTTGGGCATGCCTCTCCTTCGTCTACAATATCGTGCAGACGAAGGAGAGGCATGCCCATGATCAAGATGTTTGCGAGTGACTTAGACGGAACGCTGTTGAATGCCCTGCACGAGGCAGACGGGACCATTCGCCGTGCCATTCGCGAGCTGACCGAGGCTGGCCTGCGTGTGGTTCCCGCGACCGGACGCTCGACGCTGCCGATCGGCGAGCATGGCTTTACAGGTCTGGCACTCGACGCCTGCTGCTCCAACGGATCCATCGTGCGTGACAGCCATGGTGAGGTGCTCAAGACCTGGACCATCGACCCGCAGGTTACCGAGGAGCTGCTCAAGGCGTTCCCGGACATCTGTTTTGATTGCTCCACGCCCGATGGCATGTTTTCGAGCGGTTCGTTCGAGATGCATCAAGCGGGCTTTAAAAAGGACAGCCCTATCAAGCGTATCGTGATGCGTGGCATGCGTGCACGTGGCGGGTATCACGAGGAACAATATTTCGACCAGTCGATCGGTGACATCCTGCGCCACGATGTGTGCAAGATCAACTGCCGCGTGACCTCGCCCGAGCTGGAGCGCGACCTTAAGGCGTATTTGGTCGAGCGCTCGGACCGCGTGGTCAACGCGCCGTTTGACCCGGTGATGTTTGAGATTACGGACGTAGCGTGCAACAAGGGCGAGAGCGTGGCCTGGCTGGCGGGTTACTACGGTATTGCCGAGGACGAGGTCGCGGTCTACGGCGACGGCGGCAACGACATTGCCATGCTCAAGCGTTTCCGCCACAGCTACGCGACCAAAAACGCAAGCGATGCAGCCAAGGCCGCCGCGAGCGCGACCATCGGCAGTTGCATGGTCCACGCCGTCCCCAAACACATGCTCGCCACCATGCGCAAGCAAAACTCCCGCACCATCATCGAATAATGTGACAAAGGGACAGCCCCTTTGTCACAGGGGTCTGTGTGCTTGGAATACGAACATATATTCGTATATATAACTAGGCTCTGGTAGAATCGGTATCGTTGACGGCAGTTCCATGTGCCGGGCAGCGCCCTCCATCTGATGGGAGGTGATGCCCATGACCGATCTGATTGATTTTGTGAGACTTCTGACCGCTTTGGTCTCGTTCTTCACAGCGCTCGTCGGGCTTTCCGAGGCACTCAAGCAACGTTCGAAGCAACGTAAAAGGGGTCGCCGCCGCTAAGGCGTTGACCCCTTAATCCAAGCAACGGCGCTGCCCAGCTTTCCAGAACTTGGGCTGCCGTCGACACTATTCTACCCACGAATGACATTTTGGACAATCGGTAATGCCGCTCTAAAAGCCTGGCACAACCGGCACAACCTAGGCGGTCGCTGGATGTGACAAAGAGGCTGCCCCTTCGTCACATCCCAAATATTGCCTTTACGTGTTGATGCACACGGTGTGCAATAATACTCGCACTGTGCAATAGCGCACAGGCTGAGTAACAAGGAGGACGCTTGTCCCAGCTCGAGAAATGCGATCGCCGGTCTCTTCGCTCGCAGCGTGCCCTTCGCCAGGCACTTGCCAGCGAGCTTGCCGAAAGCGGTGACCTTTCGCGCATTAACGTCGCGTCGCTCACCGAGCGTGCCGGCCTTACGCGCCGCACGTTCTATTCGCACTACCGCGATATCCCCGACTTTATCAGCCAGATCGAGGACGGCCTGCTTGCCGAGATTCGTGAGCGGGTGGAGCTTATCACCGCAGCTCAATTACCCGATCTTTACCGCAACATCGACGAGCTCGAGCCGGCACCCGGTTCGGTTGAGCTGCTTCGCTATCTTGCGGCTAATCGCGACCTTATCGGGGCCCTACTGGGCCCGGGCGGCGACCCCGCCTTTATTAAAAAGATCATCGATACCGCACGCGAGGCCGTGGTGCCGCGTGCACAGACGGGCATCTTGGGCCTGGCACTGGGCACCTTCTTTGACTACTACGTTACCTATGTCGTGAGTGCCGAGGTCGGCCTGATTCAGCGCTGGTTTGAGCGTGGGCTCACCGAATTGCCCGAGACCATGGCGCGTATTATGACGGTTATCGCTTTTGTGCGTCCCGGCGACTTATATGGCCAACCCATCGATATCAACGTGCCGGAATACGGCATGAAGCTATTGAATCTGCAGCTCGAGGACGCGGTCGACACCGCCGCAACCGTCGAGTCCAACTACTAAGAGGAGAAACAGATGAGCAAACTCGTCGAGGGCATTAAAGACCGTGTGGTCGCTGCCGCACGCGAGGCCGCGCCCGCCGTGGTGGACGCCGCGCAGAAGGCCGCGACCGCGGCTGCCGAGAAAGTTGCCGAGGCGGTTGCCGAGGCCAAGAACGCGGCAGAGGAGACGTCCGTCGTCAGCGAGCCCGCCACCGCCGCTGAGCCCGTAGCCGCCGCCCAGGCCCCCGAAGGCGCGATCTTCAACCCCGAGAACGCTCGTGGCAACCTGCACCTGGGCATTGACGTGGGCTCCACCACCGTTAAGCTCGCCGTGCTCAACGACGACAACCAGATCGTCTACGCCAAGTACCAGCGTCACCACACCGACGTCCGCGCTTGCGCCCGCGACTTGTTCGAGGGTGCCGCGACCGTGCTGCCGACGGCCCAAATGACCTGCGCCATTACCGGCTCGGGCGGCCTTCTGCTGTCCCAGTGGCTCGACCTGGAGTTTGTCCAGGAGGTCATCGCCAGTAAGCGTGCCGTCGAGACCCTCATCCCGGCCACTGATGTCGCCATCGAGCTGGGTGGCGAAGACGCCAAGATCATCTACTTCGACAACGGCATCGAGCAGCGCATGAACGGCACCTGCGCCGGCGGCACGGGCGCCTTCATCGACCAGATGGCCACTCTGCTGCACACCGACGCCAGCGGCCTTAACGAACTCGCGGCCAACGCCACCACCATCTATCCCATCGCCAGCCGCTGCGGCGTTTTTGCCAAGACCGACGTGCAGCCGCTGCTCAACGAAGGCGCCCGTCCCGAGGACGTCGCCGCCTCCATCTTCCAGGCCGTCGTGACCCAGACCATCTCGGGTCTGGCGTGCGGCCGTCCCATCCGCGGTAACGTCGCCTTCTTGGGCGGCCCGCTGCAGTATCTCTCCGAGCTGCGCCATCGCTTCTACCTCACGCTCAACCTGGACGAGGAGCACCGCATTGTGCCCCAAAACGCTCACCTGTTTGTGGCGAGCGGCGCCGCCATGGCGCATGAGTCCAACAAGCTCAGCACGTTCCCGCAGCTCATCGAGGCTATCGATGCCTTGGGTGACACACAGGGTGCCGAGGTCGAGCGTCTGGATCCGCTCTTTGCCACCGACGAGGATTTTGCCGAGTTCAAGACTCGCCACGACACCGAGGTCGTCCCCAAGGGCAAGCTCAACGGCTACACCGGCCGCGTGTTCATCGGCATCGACGCCGGCTCCACCACCACAAAAATCGCATTGATCGATCCAAATGGCGGCCTGCTTTATACCTATTACCACTCCAATGAAGGCAATCCAGTGGCCATTGTATTAGAGCAGCTGAAGGAGATCTAC
>USNX01000070.1 GCA_900556205.1 uncultured Collinsella sp. | reverse complement strand
GCGACGCCCTTGCGTTCTTCGATGCCGCGGCGCCGATCGTCGATGCCTCCACGCTCGATATGGACGTGCTGTTCTCGCAGTCGCGCTATGAGGAGCAGGGGAGTGGCGACTATCTCAACGCCCCGCTCAACAAGGAGGAATACGAGGCCTTTATCGAGGCGCTTACCACGGCCGACCGCGTGGTGCTCAAGGATTTTGAGGGCGGGGACCTGTTCCAGGCCTGCCAGCCTGCCGAGGAGGTTGCGCGCACCGGCAAGGACGCCATTCGCTTTGGCGCCATGAAGCCCGTCGGCCTCACCGACCCGCGTACCGGACGTCGCCCCTGGGCGGCGATTCAGCTGCGTGCCGAGAACAAGGAGAAGACCGCCTATAACCTGGTGGGCTTCCAGACCAACCTGACCTTTGGCGAGCAGAAGCGCGTCTTCCATATGGTGCCGGGCCTGGAGAACGCTGAGTTCTTCCGCTACGGTGTCATGCACCGTAATACCTTTGTCGACGCCCCGCACGTCCTCGATGACACCTTTGCCGTGCCCGGTACCGGCGTGCGCCTGGCCGGTCAGATCACCGGCACCGAGGGGTACATGGAAGCCGTGGCGACCGGTCTGCTCGCGGCGCTCAACACCTATGCCGAGGCTATCGGTGCCGCGGGCGTCGAGTTGCCCCGCGTGGGCGCCCTGGGCGCGCTCGTGGGCTATGCGACCGATCCTGCCACCGTGGGCTACCAGCCCATGCATGTCAACTTTGGCCTGGTGCCGCCGCTCGAGGACGGTAAGCGTCGCAGCAAGCGCGACCGCTACCAGGCCTATGCGGACCGTGCGCTTGAGGCCCTTGATGCCTATCTGGCCACTCGCCCCGATCTGTTTGGAGGCGACCGGTCATAGCCTTTGACCTGTACGATGCCGTCGACTCGTTTATCGCCTATATCGCACGTGTCGAGGGACTTTCTCCCAACACGGTGACGGCCTATGGCTCGAGGCTGGAGCGCTTTGCTTCCTGGTGCGAGCGCGAGGATATCGATGCTTTCGCTGCCGACGTGCGCACCATTCGTCGCTATCTTGCCGAGCTTTCGCGTGAGCAGGTGGCTCCCCGAACGCTTGCGGCGCACCTGTCGGCTATCCGATCTCTCTATCGCTGGATGGCTGCCGAGGGGATAGTCGAGGGCGATGTGGCCTCGGCGATCGCATCGCCCAAGCTGCCGCGTGACCTGCCGGGCGTCCTTACGACCCATCAGGTCGAGGCGCTGCTCAAGACGCCTGATACCTCAACACCAGCGGGACTGCGCGATGCGGCGATGCTCGAGCTGCTTTATGCATCCGGCGCCCGTATCTCTGAGCTCGCAGCACTCAATGTGGAGTCCATCGCTTGGTCCGAACGCACGCTGCGCCTGTGGGGCAAGGGGAGCAAGGAGCGCATCGTTCCTCTGTATCGTCGCGCACTCGAGGCGACGCGTCTCTATATTGAGGAGGGGAGGCCGGAGTTGCTCTCTCGTGCAAAGCACCGTGACCTCGCTACCGGGCCGCATCCGCTGCTTATATCGGCGCGCGGCAATCGCATGAGCGCCGCCATGCTCCGGCGGCGGTTCCATACGCTGGCGACGCTCGCCGGCATTCCGGCCGACATCGCCCCGCATGCGATGCGCCATACCTTTGCGACCGACTTGCTCGAGGGCGGTGCGGACTTGCGCTCGGTTCAAGAGCTGCTGGGTCATGCGAGTCTGTCCACGACGCAGATCTACACGCATCTCACGCCCGATCGGCTCAAACGTGCCGTGGCTCAAGCCCATCCCCGCGGCGAATAGTGGCTGGGACGTCTCGCGCCGCACTCAGGTGTGTGGTTTTGATTGCGGGTTGGCAGGAAGATGCATTCCTGCTATCATTCATCGGGTTGCTTCACGGCAACATGTTTTTATCACGCACGCGCGGCTACTTCATACCGTGGTGCCCGGGCTTTGGTAGCACATGTCCGGGTTGGTTTTGGAGGATGACCCCGCGCGGAGGCAAACCACAGGAGGTTTAACATGGCTACCAAGATTAATATCCGCACCCTGCTCGAGGCCGGCTGCCACTTCGGTCACCAGACCCGTCGCTGGAACCCCAAGATGAAGCCGTTCATCTTCGGTGAGCGCAACGGCATCTACATCCTTGACCTCAAGCAGACCATCCTCGACGCCGACCAGGCCTACACCTTCGTCAAGAACGTCGCCAAGGGTGGCAACGTGCTGTTCGTCGGCACCAAGAAGCAGGCTCAGGAGGCCGTCAAGAACGCTGCTGAGCGCGCCAACATGCCTTACATCAACCAGCGTTGGCTCGGCGGTATGCTGACCAACTTCGTCACCATCCGCTCCCGCATCAACCGCATGGAGGAGCTCGAGGCCATGGTCGAGGACGGCCGCATGGCTGTTCTGCCCAAGAAGGAGCAGGCTGTGCTCGGTAAGGAGCTCACCAAGCTCCAGACCAACCTCGGTGGCGCCCGCGACATGAAGGGTCTGCCCCAGGCTCTCTTCGTCATCGACACCAAGCGCGAGGAGAACGCCATCAAGGAGGCCCAGCGCCTGAACATCCCCGTCGTCGCTCTGATCGACACCAACTCCGATCCCGACGAGGTCGAGTACGGCATCCCCTGCAACGATGACGCTATCTCCGCTGTCACCCTTATGTGCGAGCTCATGGCTGACGCCTGCCTCGCTGGCTCCGGCAAGGAGCAGGTCTCCGAGGCCGAGATGGCCGCTGAGCCCAAGGCCGAGTAAATCAGTCTTAGTTAATTCTTTTTCATCTCTTTGAAAGGAACCACAATGGCCCAGATTACCGCCGCTATGGTCAAGCAGCTCCGCGAGATGACCGACTCCCCGATGATGGAGTGCAAGAAGGCTCTCGTCGAGGCTGACGGCGACATGGACGCCGCTGTCGACGTTCTGCGTAAGAACGGCCTTGCCAAGGCTGCCAAGAAGGCTGGCCGTGAGACCAACGAGGGCGCTGTCGCCGCGTTCGTCTCCGAGGATGGCAAGACCGGCGCTCTGCTCGAGCTCTCCTGCGAGACCGACTTCGTTGGCTCCAACGCCAAGTTCACCGGCTTTGCTTCCAAGGTCGCTGAGGTTGTCGCTACCACCGAGCCTGCTGACGTCGACGCTCTGCTCGAGAAGCCGATGGGCGAGGAGACCGTTTCCTCCGAGCTCACCGAGATGATTCACATCATGGGCGAGAACATGAAGATCTCCCGCTTCGCTGCCCGCAAGGCTGAGAACGGCGCGCTCGCTTCTTACATCCACATGGGTGGTAAGATCGGCGTCCTCGTCGAGTTCGCCTTCGAGAAGGCCGAGACCGCTCAGGCTGAGTCCTTCAAGACCTTCGCTCACGACGTTGCCCTTCAGGTTGCCGCCGTCGCCCCGATCTGCGCTACCCGCGATCAGGTTCCGGCCGAGACCGTCGAGCACGAGAAGCAGATCTACATGGCTCAGGCTGCCGAGTCCGGTAAGCCCGAGGCTATCCAGGAGAAGATGGCTGTCGGCCGTCTGGAGAAGTTCTACAAGCAGTCCGTGCTCACCGAGCAGGAGTTCATCAAGGACAGCTCCCTCACCATCAAGAAGTACGCTGAGCAGGTCTCCAAGGAGCTCGGCGACACCATTACCGTCGTTGCCTTTGACCGTCTGGTCCGTGGCGAGTAAATAAGCTCTTGTAGCTGGTAATGAGCAGGCTGTGGGTTTTACTCACAGCCTGCTTTTTCATGGCTCTTCTTAGAGCCTTTGATAGAATGTTGAGAGTTCAATCTAAAGGAGGATCGCTTTGTCCGACATCCGATATAAACGCGTGCTTCTTAAGCTTTCTGGCGAAGCACTGATGGGCGACGGCCAGTATGGCATCGACCCCAAGGTTACCGACCATCTTGCCAAACAGGTCAAGGAGCTGCTCGCCGTTGGCCATGAGGTCGGCGTCGTTGTCGGCGGCGGTAATATTTTCCGCGGCATGGCCGGCGCTGCCGGTGGCATGGAGCGTGCTCAGGCCGACTACATGGGCATGCTGGCAACCGTTATGAACGCGCTCGCCCTGCAGGATGCCTTCGAGCACAACGATGTTCCCTGTCGCGTTATGAGCGCTATCCAGATGAACGAGATCTGCGAGCCCTATATTCGCCGTCGCGCCATCAACCACCTTTCCAAGGGCAACGTCGTTATTTTTGCCGCCGGTTCGGGCAATCCGTACTTTACGACCGACACCGCCGCTGCTCTTCGTGCGTGCGAGATCGGCGCCGAGATTCTGATTAAAGCCACCAAGGTTGACGGCATCTACGACAAGGATCCCGTCAAGTGCGCCGATGCCGTCCGTTTTGACAAGATTACCTATCACGAGGTGCTCGTCCGCGGCCTGCAGGTTATGGATTCCACGGCTACGGCTCTGTGCCAGGATAACCGTATGCCGATTTTGGTCCTCAACATCGATGGCGAGGACACCGTCAAGCGCGCGCTTTCGGGTGAGTCCGTCGGCACGCTCGTCTATCAGGAGGATTAAGCATGGCAGAGAACATCACCGCTCACATGGACAAGTCGCTCGAGTCCCTCAAGCATAACTTCTCCAAGGTTCGTACCGGCCGCGCCAATGCCAACATTCTGTCCGACATCACCGTCGATTATTACGGTGTTCCCACGCCGGTCACGCAGGTTGCCGCCGTCAAGACCCCCGAGGCCCACATGCTGCTCATCGAGCCGTGGGACAAGGCACTCATCAATGCTATCGTCAAGGCCATCGGCGCTTCCGATCTGGGTATTACCCCCAACTCCGATGGCACCGTCGTTCGTCTGCCGTTTCCGGCTCCCACCGAGGAGCGTCGTCGCGAGCTCGTCAAGGAGTGTCGCGAGTACGCCGAGCAGGCCAAGGTGTCTATCCGTAACATCCGTCGCGACTTCAACAACAAGCTTGAGCGCGATGAGGAGCTAACCGAGGACGATGTTCGTCGCGAGCAGGCCAAGGTCCAGAAGCACACCGATGAGTATGTCGCCAAGGTCGAGGAGCTTCTGAAGGAAAAAGAAGCCGAGGTCATGGAGATCTAAGGTGCAATACGACGAGCATAAACTGGTCGAGTACTTTGCCGACGCCCCTGCGGGCGTCGGTTTTTCCGACCTTGACCTCAATAACATTCCGCACCATATCTCGTGCATCATGGACGGCAACGGTCGTTGGGCCACGTCGCGCGGTCTTGCACGCACCGAGGGCCACAAGGCGGGTATCGTCTCCCTTCGCGAGATTATTACCGCCTGCGTGCGTCTGGGCGTCGACGTGCTTTCGGCCTATGCGTTTTCTACCGAAAACTGGAATCGCCCTCAGCACGAAGTCAACGTTCTGATGCACCTGTTTGCCAAGACGTTCATCGACGAGCTGCCGCTTCTGAAGCGCGAAAACGTGCGCGTTGTCTTTTTGGGTGACATTTCCGCGCTGCCCAAGAAGACCCGCGACGTTTTTGAACGCGGTCTTGCCGAGTGCGCCAATCACACCGGCATGACGCTGGCGCTTGCCGTCAACTACGGCGCGCGTGCCGAGATTACCCGCGCTGTCCGTCAGATCGCACTCGACGCTGCCGCCGGTAAGATCGATCCTGCCGCAATTGATGAAGACATGGTGGCTTCCCACCTCTATACCGCCGGCCTTCCCGATCCTGAGCTTGTGATTCGCACTTCTGGTGAGCTGCGCCTTTCGAACTATCTGCTGTGGCAGGTGGCTTATTCCGAATTCTACGTCACCGATACCTATTGGCCCGACTTTGATCGTTGGGGCCTTGTCGACGCCATTTTGGCCTATCAGGGCCGTGACCGTAGGTTTGGTGGTCTGAGCAAGACCGAGGAGGCTTAATCGTGTCCGATCGTCCCAAGGCAACTGCTCCCAAGACATCTGAGCGCAAGGCTGTCGCTGCGGGAGCGCCCGCAGCGAAGAATGGCACCGGTTCGTGGCTTGCGGGCTTTATTACCCGTGCCGCCGCCGGTATCGTTTACGCCGTTGTCTTTATCCTGTGCCTGGTTTTGGGTATCGTGCCCACGGCCATCTTTGTTTCTGTCATGAGCGGTCTGTGCTGCTATGAGTTTTTCCGTATGACGAGGCTCGATGGCAAGATGGCTAACGAGCGCATGGGTATCGCTGCCGCCGTACTCTTTCCGCTGTCGGCGTTGGGCGATTCGATGTTGCTGAATGCCCTGCTTTTTGCCCTGATGCTCGCTGTGGGCATTTGGTATGTCTGGTCGCCGCGTACCCGCATCTCTGATGTGGCCGTGACGCTCATGGGTCCCATCTACACTGGCTTTATGCTGTCGGCTATCGTGCTGCTGCGCGATGCCGTGCCCGGTTTTGCCGGCGCCCTGCTTTCGGTGGGCGTTTGCGCGTCCCTTTGGGTCTCCGATTCGTTTGCCTACATCGTGGGCAGCCGTATCGGCAAGCACAAGATGGTTCCCAAGATCTCACCCAAAAAGAGCTGGGAGGGGTTTGTTGGCGGCATCCTGGGCTCGGTTTTGATTTGGCTCATCCTGTGGGCGACGCACTTCTACAAGCTTAGCCTGCCCTATGCGCTGCTGTGCGGCGTGGTCGTGTCCATTTTGGGCGTTATCGGCGACCTTATCGAGTCGCGCATCAAGCGCGGTGTGGGCGTCAAGGATTCCGGTAACCTTATCCCGGGCCACGGCGGCATGCTCGATCGTAGCGATTCGCTTATCTTTGGCTGCATTACCGCGCAGCTGTTGCTGATGATCGGAGGCGTGCTGTAATGTCCTTCCAGACGACGTATGGCCCCGATGGACGCCTCCGTGTTGCCATCCTGGGTTGTACGGGCTCTATAG
>USNX01000069.1 GCA_900556205.1 uncultured Collinsella sp. | reverse complement strand
CGAGGAGGCCGCCGGTGGCCGTCGCCGCCGCAAGCGCGCGGGCTCGGGCGATGCCGGTGAGACCGCTCCCGCAGGCAAGAATTCCCCCCGCGAGCGCGAGGTTCAGCAACCCCAGCAGCAGAATCGCGGCGGTGGCATGAACCCCACACGACGTCGCCGCCGTCATCTGTCGAGCGAGGAGCGCGAGGACGCCTTCCGCGTCGCAGCTGCTCGCGAGGCTGGTGCCGCTTCCAAGGGCCCCTCGGCCTCCGATGCACCTGCCGACAAGGGCGGCAAGTCGCGTGGCGAGGAGGAGCGCGCGCCGCGTCCGCGCCGTCGCCATTCCTCGGGCGCGCAACAGAAGCCCTCAGTGCCCTCCGTGGCCGATCAGGTCTCGGATGGCGAGGTCAAGGTCACGCGCCGTCGTCCCGGAGATGGCGGGGGAGCGACTGCTAAGGCTTCGCGTGGCGCCGCTCGCGACGAGCGCGAGCCGCGCGAGGATCGCGGTGGCGAGGGCTCGGCCGACCAGGGTCAAAAGCGCCGTCGCCGTCGCCGTTCCCGCAAGCCGCGCCAGGATGGTGGCGAGGGCTCGACCCCGAGCTCGTCCGCGCCGCAACCGCCTGCCGGCGAATAACGCCCGCGAGCGGATTTAACCTGCCTAACCCCAAACGCGTCGGGGTATCATGGCGCTGAATCAACAACCCTCCCTCTGCCTTTGCATAGGGAGGGTTGTGTCGTGAAGAGACATTTGAATGCGTTGGGTTGCCTGCAAAGCGTTGGCACCCTGCCGTTTGCGGATGAATTGCTACCGTTTGCCGAGCGTGCGGCGCACGAGGCGCTCGAGGCGTTGTCGCCCACGCGATGCGCCGGCTGCGAGCGCTCCGGCGCGCTAATTTGCCAAGACTGCCTCGCGGCGCTTACGCTCATCGATCCGCGTCATAGCTGCACTCGATGCGGCGCTCCGTTTGGAGACCTGCTGTGCACTGAGTGCTCGGTCGAGGGTGCGTCCTCGGCAATGGCCGAGGCACTCGATCGCTGCCTGGCATGTGCCGCCTACACGCATCCGCTGCCGCGCATCATTAAAGCGTACAAAGACGCGGGCGAGCGACGCCTGGCGCTGTATCTGGCAGAGCTGCTATACGACACCGCCCTGCATGCCCAAGTTGTGGCCCCCGATCGCTATGGCGGCGTGTTGTCCGCTGCCGACGCAGTTGTGTTTGTGCCTGCGACAGCGGCGGCGTTTCGGCGGCGCGGCTTTGATCATATGGAGGCCATTGCGCGTCCATTTTGTGAGCTGTCGGGTGTACCGCTGCTCGATGCCCTCGTTAAGTACGGCCATGGCGACCAGCGCGAACTCGGTCGCGAGGAGCGCCGAGAGCGCGCCCGGGGCATGTACGAGACGGTCGAGGACGTGCGGGGCCGCCGCCTGCTGCTTATCGATGACGTCATTACCACAGGCGCGACGATGGCGGCGGCTTCGGCAGAACTCAAGCGCGCCGGTGCCGCGGCTGTCGATGGCCTTGCTATCGCACGCGTTTGGTAGGGGTGGTTCATGTGGCGGTAAAAATCAACCAGCGCGTCGAGCCGACGAAAGAACAGCTCGCGGCTTCCGTGATCCTGACGGGCGCCTCGGCGTTGCGCATGATGCGCGCCGAGCGCCGGCAGATGGGCTACATCAGCTGGAAAGACCTCGATCCCGAGGAGGAGCGCCGCGTGCTGTGTACGTCATCGCCTTCGGCCGGGGATATCTACCTTTCAGATTTGGTGCGAATTGGAGCCGCGAGTGGCGAGGTGCAAGAAGACTTGTGCCTGCTGGTGGGGACTGCGGCGCAGCGCCGCCGCATACCTGGCGTGAGTTGGTCCGTCTGTTCCGCGGGGTTGCCGGCCGGATCGATTCTGGAAGTGGAGCCGGGGGTATACAGCTTGTCTCCCAAGGCCCTTTGCGCTGCCGTTGCACGCGAAGTCGGTTGCATCCAGGCATTTGCCCTGGCCCAGGAGCTGTGCTCCAAGATTTCACTGAGCGATCGCGGTAAGTTTCTGCCTCCCTACAGCTCGCCTGTTGTGAACAAACTTGCAAAGGACAAGGACCAACCGCCAGATGTGGGCTACTTTGAGGTCGAGCCGGTGCTGACGCCCGATCGTCTGGCAGATTATCTCGCGGTATGCAAGGGGAACGCGGCCAAGCAGCTGCAGCGTCTGTGTCCCTATCTTTCGGAAAACCTGCGCTCACCCATGGAGTGCATCATGCTCGCCCTGTTTTCGCTTCCGTTTTCCTATGGCGGGTTTGCCTGCGGACCTTTTAAGACCGACTACAAGATCGAGTTCGATGACCGTGCGCAGGCAATCTCGGGGATGCCGCATACAGTTTGCGATGCGTATCAGGAAACAGCTCGGTTTGACCTGGAATACAACGGTGAGCTGGGCCATTCCTCTCGGAGGGGACGTATCCATGATGAAAAGCGCAACACGGGCTTGATTACTATGGGAATCGAGGTCGCGACGGCCAACAACGAAATGCTCTGTGACATGGAAGCGATGGAAGCGCTCGCATGGCGCATGCACCAGCGTATGCGAAAGCGGTACCGGAATCGTGTCGATGCCCGCAGGAAGAAGCAAGAGGCGTTGCTTAACACGCTGCGGGCGTGTTTTGGGCTTAAGCCGGTCTAATTCGCGTCGAAAATAGAGGGTTAATCATATGCCCTGGCCATAATATGGCAAATATGAGTACTGTCACTAAATCAGTAACAGCAAAATCAAGGAATTTAGGACTCGGAGGCGGCGTAAAGTAAGAAGATAATAAACAAATGTAGAATAACTAAGCATCAGGTTGGCGACATTGAGCGCAAAATCTGTCCGAGAGGCTAAAATTGCCTGTTACTAAATTGGTGGCAGTACTCATATTTGCCGTATTTTGGCCGGGGCACCCTAAGAAGGGCGCCCCGGAGCTCCCCGTAGGGGAGCTCCGGGCTTCATAGGGGCACGAATAGCCCACTCCGACCTGCAAAATCTGTGCGCACGATGCGAATGACGCCCTTAACCTTAAACTTTAGCTTGAACTTAGCTATAATGCGCTTCGTTCCTACCAGGCTGTGGTTGCGGACGGACGAAATGCCCGTCCTAGTCCAAGACAGACGCGGTCAAAGGGATCCACGTAAGCGACCGCGTGCGCGCGGCGCGATCATGGCGCGTCCTAGATGTAAGCCGCACCGTCCGTTCTACTTTCTTTGGGGCAATACCGCCTCGCGGGCGAGCGGGTCAGTCGTGAAGGTGGCTGCGGCCTCCCGAGCAAACACCCCGGTGCGCAAGTGTGGGGTCAAATACCAGGTCAGCTGGTGGGAACAACCTGATATTCCGCGCAACGCACGGATTGTATACGACACAGAAGGCAGGGTAGTGGGCATGGTGAGGGGCAGCTTGATGCATGCGGCTCGGTTAGGTGCTGGGACCGCAGCGGTCATTGCCGTTTTGGGCCTGAGCGGATGCGCGTTCAACCCGCTGTCTACGTTCACGACTCCCACGATCGACCAGATCGAGTACGAGACGGTCACGCCGGCGGTGTCGGACGATGCCCTGGTCACTCCCGGAACCCTGACGGTCGCCCTCGATACTTCCGATGCGCCGCAGGCCATGCAGGACGCCGACGGCGAGCTCACGGGGTATGCGGTTGACGCCGCCCGTGCCCTCGCAAGCCGCATGGGCCTTAAGATCGCCTTTGTCGATGCGTCCTCGGCGGGTTCCGCGCTCGGCGACAAAAAGGCTGATATCTTTATCGGCGGGATCAACTCCACAGACGGGGACGTTAGCTCGCTCGGCACCTGCCTGTACGATGCCGCTTCTGTGTTCGGTAAAACCAGCGATGGTGGGTCGCTAAGCGTTTCCACCGATACCCTTAACACGTCTACCTTGGGTGTCCAGATGTCCTCGGCCTCGCAGGAGGCGCTTGCTAAGCAGAGCATCACCGCCAACCAAAAGACCTACTCCAACATCAACGAGTGCTTTGAGGCGCTCGAGTCCGGCGAGGTCGACTATGTGATCTGCGACTCCACAGCCGGCGGCTATCTTGCACGCCTGATGAGCGAGGTCTCCTATGTCGGTGCGCTCGAGGCGCCCTCGACGCTTGGTGTTGCGGGCCTCTCGTCCAATGACGAACTGTGCCGTGCCGTGAGCGATGCCCTCGACGGCATCACGGTCGACGGTACGCTCGAGGCGGTCCACTCCGTCTGGTATGGCACGATGCCCTACGACCTCACCACTAAGACGGTTTCGGGCGCTAACGTGCAGCCGGGCGACTCTGAGTCCAGTGAGACCATGTCCTCCGGCAGTGAGTCCTCCGATTCCAACAATGAGACCGCATCCTCCGAGGACAAATCGTCCAGCCAGGAAGGCACCATCACTGACGACGACATTAACAAACTCAATAGCTAGTTATTGCTAGGGGTGGTGTCTCCTATACATTGGAAAGGACACCTCTTCACGGTTTCAACACGCACTGCCGGGCTTCCCCAATAGGGGAGCCCGGCTTTTTCATCCCTATAAAACCAGCAGGTCAAAGCCAATTTTGGGGACCAAATACAAAGCCGCCGGCTCCCTCCTATAGCGCACTTTGCCACAGAAAAGTGCGAGACTTCGGTATGCGGTATCAAGCAATCGTTATTCGGGTCTTTAGGAATCCACGTGATTAAATGCACGGCAATGGGTACATAGCCAGTACAGTAAGTCCCCGAGGCAGATTGGAGCCACGTATGGATATCAAGGTTTCTGGACGCAAGACGACGGTAACCGATGCTCTGCGTGCGCATGTGGATGAGAAGATCGGCGAGGCGCTCAAGGTTTTCGATATCGAGCCCATGACGGTCGACGTTGTACTTCGTTATGAGAAGAACCCCTCGAACCCCAACCCGGCAATCGTCGAGGTCACGGTTCGTGCCCGCGGCTCTGTGATTCGCGTTGCCGAGCACGGCGCAGATATGTATGCCGCCATCGATCTCTCCGCCGATAAGGTTACTCGTCAGCTGCGCAAGTTCAAGACCAAGGTCGTGGACAACCGCCAGGGCGGTGCCAGCGCCGCGGATGTCGCGCCGGTCGAGCGCGTCGAGGATCTGGCCGACCTGCTGCTGCCCGAGGAAGAGGACGACCTGCTCGTCCGCGAGAAAGTTATCGACGTCACCCCGATGACTGAGGAGCAGGCGCTGGTGCAGACCGATCTGCTTGGTCATGACTTCTACGTGTTCGAGAACGCGACGACTGGCCTCATCAATGTGGTGTATCACCGTAAGAATGGTGGATATGGCATCATCAAGCCCCGCATCGAAACACTTGACGAGTAAAATACGTTAACTTGCATGAGTTAACGGTTGGCGGCCATCCCATGCGGGTGGCCGCCTTTTTACGTAAGGAGTCGCTTTGATGGACAAGGCTGCATCTACCGGTCATTTGGACCGCTGCCGCATCGTCGTCGATACCTGCTGCGACTTTAGCCCCGAGGTCGCCGCGAACCTCGATGTCGATATCTTGGGCTTCCCCTTTATCATCGATGGCGAGGAGCGTACGGACGATATCTGGTCGAGCATGAGCCCTAAGGAGTTCTACGACCGCATGCGCGCCGGCGCTCGCGTGTCCACCTCGGCTGTGTCGCTCGGTCGCTATATCGAGTTCTTTACCGAGTGCGCCAAAGAGGGCACGCCCACGGTCTACCTGTGCTTTACCTCCGCGCTGTCGTCGAGCTACAACTCCGCGTGCCAGGCGGCAGATGCCGTGCGCGCCGAGTATCCCAACTTTGAGCTCTACGTGGTCGACAACGCTCTGCCTTGCGCGACCGGCGCGCTCTTGGCGCTCGAGGCTGTGCGCCAGCGGTCGGCGGGGCTGACCGCCAAGCAGCTGGTCGACTGGGCAAACGAGGCAAAGACCTACGTCCACGGCTACTTTACGCTCGAGAGCTTCGACGCACTGGCTGCCGGCGGCCGCATTCCGCCCGCGGCGGCACAGCTCACGGCAAAGCTCGATGTCAAGCCCGAGCTCTCCTACGATCTTGCCGGTTCGCTGTCGCTGATCGGCGTTAACCGCGGTCGCAAGAAGGCGCTCAAGTCCATCCTCAAGTCGTTCCGCGAGAACTACGTGCCCGACCGCACCATGCCCATCGCCATCATGACGGCCGATGCCGAGAAGGACGGTGACTGGCTCGAGGCCGCCATCCGCAAGGAGGAAGGCTGCGCCGACGTCACCATCATCCGTAGTTCCGTCGGTCCTACCATCGGCTCGCACGTGGGCCCCGGCATGGTGGCTTGCGCGTTTTGGGGCAAGAATCGCGCCGAGAAAGCCTCGCTTTCCGACCGCATCGCGCGCCGTGTGCGAGGCGAGTAGGCAGGCGCTGCGATCACAGGCGTCCCGCAGCCCAAGCGCTGGCACCGAGTATTCAACCTGGTAACAACACCCAACCCAAAAGGAAAGGTTTCATGGCAAACAAGCTCTCCGTCGCATTCATCGGCACCGGAATCATGGGTGCCCCCATCGCCGGCCACATCTTGGACGCCGGCTATCCCGTCACGGTCAACAACCGCACCAAGTCCAAGGCCGCAGCGCTTATCGAGCGCGGCGCCGTCTGGGCAGATACGCCGGCCGATGCCGCGGCGAACGCCGATGTCGTCTTTACCATGGTGGGCTATCCCTCCGAGGTCGAGGAACTCTACCTGGCGGGCGACGGCCTGCTCGCGTGCACCAAGCCGGGCGCGGTCTTGATCGACCTCACCACGAGCTCGCCCGAACTGGCGCGCGACATTGCCGAGGCTGCCCAGGTTTCCGGCCGCATGGCGTTTGACTGCCCCGTCACCGGCGGCGAGTC
>USNX01000068.1 GCA_900556205.1 uncultured Collinsella sp. | reverse complement strand
CGATGACCGGACAGCTCACCAGACCGCCGATAACGCTCGCCAACGCGCCCTCCATGCCGGCGATGGCAATGACCACCTGTGCCTGGGCGAGTTCCTCGGCATGCGCGAGCAGGCGGTGCAGGCCGGCGACGCCTACGTCGTAGAGGCGGTCGACCTCGTTGCCATAGAACTCGGCCGTCAACGTGGCTTCTTCGGCGACGGGCAGGTCGCTCGTACCGGCGCAGGCGACGACGATGCGTCCATTGCCGGTAGGGGAGGGCTTGCCTCCTACGAGGGCGAGCTGTGCGTCCGGGACATATCCCAGGTCGATGCCGTTGTCGAGGAGTTCCGAGGTGCGGGCTGCCTTTTCGGCGTCCAGGCGCGTGACCAGGATGCGCTCCTGGCCGGCATCGTGCAGCGCTTCGATAATGGCGGCAATCTGCTCGGCGGTTTTACCGGCGCCGTAGACAACCTCGCCGGCTCCCTGGCGCACCCCGCGCGAAAGATCGAGCTGCGCAAAACCCAGATTGGCGGTTGGCGCCGTCTGGATGCGCGTAAGGGCGACAGCCGGGGTGACTGCTCCGCCGGCAACATCGCTCAGCAACTGCTCAAGATCTCGCTTATCCATATATGTTCCCTTCGACGGCGCAAAGTCTAGCACTCAAAGGGTATGTTTCCGAACACTAAGACAAAATTGTTCGGAAACTATAGGACAGACTGATTCAATTGTTAGACGGATCGGCTAGTCGCGCAGGATGATGTCCATGGCGAGCATCAGGTTGCGCTCGTCGATGGCAAACGGGGCGGCTTCGCGCGTCTTGGGCTTGGCGCAAAACGCGATGCCCGTGCCCGCAGCCTGAATCATGGGGATGTCGTTGGCGCCGTCGCCGATCGCGACGGTATGGGCCATATCGACACCGCACTCAACTGCCCAATCCAGCAGCTGGATGAGCTTGGACTCCTTGGTCACAATGTCTGCCGCCAGCTTACCCGTGAGCTTGCCGTCGACGACTTCCAGGCGGTTGGCCAGGCAAAAATCGATACCCGCGGCAGCTACGATCTTGTCAGCGACCTCGTGGAAGCCGCCGCTCACCACGCCGACCTTCCAGCCCTTGCTGTGTGCCGAGCGCACAAGCTCTAACGCGCCGGGGGTAAATGTCACGCGCTCAAAGGTGCGCTCGAACACGCTCTCATCCAAGCCGGCAAGCAGCCCCACGCGCTCCTCAAGCGCCTGCTTAAAGTCGAGCTCGCCGCGCATGGCGCGTTCGGTGATCTTCGCCACTTGCTCGCCTACGCCGGCCTCCTCGCCCAACAGGTCGATGACCTCCTGGTTGATGAGCGTGGAGTCGATATCCATAACGATGAGGCGTGCAGTCATGACGGGCCTTTCCAAGTGCTGTTTTATTGGGGCACATTGTCGCACGCCGCGCGCCTTGGCGACGGCCACGGTGCGTCAATTGTTTCGTCTCCGTCAAGTCTTTGGGCAAGAGCTACTTTTTCGTGGTACATCGACGCGGGTGCGATAAGATAGAACGCCATGTCCGGCTGCGCGGTTTACGCAGGCTGGGCAAATCTGTACGACGCCGCCCGGAACGACACGGGGCGGCACAGATCCATAAAGGAGGATCACTGGTATGAGCCAGACCCGTCCCATCGATGAGCATTCCATGCACACCCGTACCTGCGGCGAGCTTCGCTTCGAGAACGTGGGCGAAGAGGTCACCCTCACCGGTTGGGTGAGCCGTCGCCGTGACCACGGCGGCCTTATTTTCTGCGACCTTCGTGACCGCGAGGGCATCACGCAGCTCACCTTCGACCCCGAGCACTCTGACGGCGACGCATTTAAGATCGCCGAGACCATGCGTCCCGAGTGGCCCATCAAGATCCACGGCGTCGTGCGCTCCCGTGGCGAGGAGACCACCAACGCCAAGCTCGCGACCGGCGAGATCGAGGTCCTGACCGACCACGCCGAGGTGCTCAACACGTCCGTCACCCCGCCGTTCCAGATCGAGGACGGCATCGAGACCAGCGAGGACACCCGTCTGCGCTATCGCTATCTGGACCTCCGTCGTCCCGAGATGATGGCCAACCTCAAGCTGCGCTCCGACTTTACCTTTGCCATTCGCGAGGCGCTGCACAACCGTGAGTTCATGGAGGTCGAGACGCCCTCCCTGTTTAAGTCCACGCCCGAGGGCGCTCGTGACTTCATCGTTCCCAGCCGTATTCAGCCGGGCAACTTCTACGCCCTGCCGCAGTCCCCGCAGCTCCTGAAGCAGCTGCTTATGGTCGGTGGCGTCGAGCGCTACTATCAGGTTGCCAAGTGCTTCCGCGACGAGGACCTGCGTGCCGACCGTCAGCCCGAGTTCACTCAGGTCGATATCGAGATGTCCTTCGTGGACCAGAACGACGTTATGAGCGCGCTCGAAGAGGTCCTGGCCGATGCCTTCGGCCGCATGGGTGTCGAGATGCCCACGCCGCTGCGTCGCATGAACTACTGGGAGGCCATGGACACCTATGGCTCCGACAAGCCCGATACCCGCTATGGCATGCATCTGGTCGACCTGACCGACATCTTTGCCAACTCCAAGTTCAAGGTCTTTGCGACTGCCGCAAACGAGGAGGGTTCTGTCGTCAAGGCCATTAACGCCAAGGGCGCCGGTGCCTGGGCACGTGCCAAGATCGATAAGCTCGCCGGCGTGGCCTCCACGTTTGGCGCCAAGGGCCTGGCTTGGATTGCTTTCCGCGAGGATGGCTCCATCAACAGTCCCATCGTCAAGTTCTTCTCGGACGAGGAAATGACTGCCCTGCGCGAGCGTATGGACGTCGAGCCCGGCGACCTCGTGATGTTCGCCGCCGGCCCGCGCCTGCTCTCTGACGAGATCCTGGGCGGCATGCGTTCGCACATGGCCAACGCGCTCGAGATCAAGCGCGAGGGTCACGACTTCCTGTGGGTCGTCAACTTCCCGCTGTTCCACTGGGATGAGGACCGCAAGGCTTACGCTGCCGAGCACCAACCGTTCACTCTGCCGACCGAGACCGACATCGCCAAGATCGAGGCCGATCCGCTGGCAGCCGGTTCGTGCACCTATGACTTTGTCATGGACGGCTTTGAGGCCGGCGGCGGCGGCATGCGTATCCACAACGCCGAGATGCAGATGTCCATGCTCAAGCTCCTGGGCTTTACCGAGGAGCGCGCTGAGTCTCAGTTTGGCTTCCTCATGGAGGCGCTCAAGTTTGGTGCGCCCCCGATGGGCGGTTTCGCTCTGGGTCTGGACCGCGTGTGCATGCTGCTCACCGGTTCCGACTCCATCCGCGACGTCATGGCGTTCCCCAAGACGGCCAGCGGCTCCGACCTTATGTCGGGCGCCCCGAGTGCCGTTTCCGGCGCCCAGCTCAAGGACGTCAGCCTGCGCCTGATGTAGGCAAGCGGCTACATATTGCCTGTAACGAGGGAAGGACGCGTGCCTTCCCTCGTTTTTTATGCGCGGGCGTTGCGAGGACATAGGGTGACCGGACGTCGCGGAAACTGCGACCCAGAATCCAGCCAAATAACGGGTCACACTTTCCGGTTGAGCTTCTGGCGGAAAATACATCCCAGAATCGGCGTTCGGAATGGGCCGGGCTTTCCGCTAAAGCAGCCTAGCGGAAAGCCCGGCCCAGTTTCCTACAGTGAGTCTCTCTGAACGAGCTGCATGTGCATGACGGTGGTGGTGGGCGCGGCACCGTTAATCATATCGAGCGCAATGCCTGCAGCCATGCGGCCTTCCTCGCGAAGCGGCTGACGAATGGTCGTCAACGCGGGGACGCTGCGAGCTGCGACCTCGTGGTCATCGAAGCCTACGACCGAAACGTCTTTGGGTACGCTAATTCCCGCTTCGTTGAATGCGGCGATAACGCCGGTTGCGATACGGTCCGATCCGCATAGCACGCCGTCGGCATGTATTTCGCGCGCGAGCAGCCGCCGCGTGGCTTGGTAGCCGTCTCCGCTGCTCCATCCGGTATAGATGACATTTTCATCCGGAAGGCTTTCGCCCAAAATTGCACGGTAGCCGCGAAGGCGGTCGACGACGGCGGGGTTATCCTGCGGCCCCAGCACGGCAACGATGTCCTTGCGCCCGCGATCTTTCATGGCGAGCGCGGCGAAGCGGCCGCCCTCTTCGTCGTCGGAGTAGACCGTCGAGAACACATCGCGATAGGGGTGGCCCTCGAGCTGGCCGCACAACACGGTGGGTACGCCCAGCTCGCGCAGCACCTCGAGCAGCTCACTGCCCTTGTAGGGCGAGACGTCGATGACGGCGTCAAACGAGCGACGCTCAAAATGCTCGCGTGCGCGATTGCGCTCATGCGAGGAAGATGCCTGCAAGATCACGGGTAGGTAAGACGACTCAGAAAGTTCCTCGGTAATACCGCTTAAAAACTCACTGTAGGTGGGATCGCTAAACAGCTCGCTCAAAGGCTCGGTAACCAGTACGGCGATTATTTCCGTGCGTCCGACGGCGAGTGCCCGGCCGCGTGCGTTGGGTACAAAATTGACTTCCTTGGCAGCCGCGCGGACGCGTTTTTTGGTCTCCTCGCTAATGCGGGGCGAATCGTTGAGTGCTCGCGATGCTGTGGAGCGCGAAACACCGGCAGCTGCAGCAACCTCGGCAAGCGTGGGTGCGGTGCGTGCTGGTTGGGTCATGGCGTCTCCTGGAAAATGCGGTCGATGTTGTTACTGATACAGGCTGGTGCGGATACAGCTTACTATAGTGCGCCTGAACAGCGTTCATGATATCCGGTGACCGGTGTCGTGCTGCAAT
This sequence comes from uncultured Collinsella sp., assembly GCA_900556205.1. GTDB lineage: Bacteria > Actinomycetota > Coriobacteriia > Coriobacteriales > Coriobacteriaceae > Collinsella. The sequence goes on along the minus strand of USNX01000068.1, from coordinate 2,084 downwards.
CAAACTGCGACTGAGTACGGCATGTGTGGGCGAGATATAGGTAGGCGCGACAGTTGCCTGTGAGTTCAAGAACGATGCCCTGTGCTGTGTACCTAAGCTTAGGGTGACATAAGTAGCATGGTTGTACAACCGGTTGCACCGTTAATCCGGCAAAATCGACCGTTCGGCGGACAACCGGTTGCACAGATTTTTGCACCGCCCGTAAGATAAGGACAACCGGTTGCACAAAGAAGCACTACGATGACGAAGGAGCATCACCATGGACGCCATTAACGATTGGGAAAACCAAGCGCTCACCCACAGGAACCGCCTGGCACCCCATGCGTACTTTATGGGTTATGAGACCGCCGATCTCGCCGCTACGTACAGCCGCGAGCTGTCGCGCGGATTTGTCCAGCTGTCCGGCTCGTGGCAGTTCCGCCTTTTTGAGGGCCCCGCGGCCGTCTCCAACGAAGCACTTTGCACGTACGAGCCCGAGTGGGATCACGTGGAGGTTCCGCACCTGTGGCAGGTAGACGGCTATGGCAACCTTGCCTACACCGACGAGGGTTTTCCGTTCCCGGTGGATCAGCCGTTCGCTCCCTCCGACGACCCTACGGGCGTCTACCAACGCATCGTCAAACTTCCCGCCGTGCCTGCCGGCGCTCGCGAGATTATTCGCTTCGACGGTATCGAGAGCTACGGCGAGCTGTATGTCAACGGCAAGTTTATCGGCATGACCAAGGGTTCGCGCCTGTCCGCCGAGTTTGACGTGACCGACGCGCTCGTCGAGGGCGACAACCTGTTTGCGGTCAAGGTTCTGCAGTACAGCGATGGTAGCTACATCGAGGACCAGGACATGTGGTGGGCATCGGGCATCTTCCGCGATGTGTACCTCATGCAGCGTCCCACCGCGCATCTGGTCGACTTTAGGTTCCGCACGCACCGCGAGGGCGATGCCGCTCTGATCACGCTCGATACGGTTGCCGAGGGCGCAAGTCGCGTCGTGTATACGCTCAGCGATGGCCAGAATGTGGTCGCTACGGGCGAGTGCGTCGACGGCCATGCCGAGTGCAGCGTTGCCGATGCCCACTTCTGGAACCCCGAGGACCCCTTCCTCTATGACCTTACGCTTGAGGTCTACGACGGCGACGAGGTCAGCGAGTACGTTCCGCATCGCCAAGGCCTTGCCGAGGTGACGGTCGAGGGCAATCATATCTACCTCAACGGCACCTACTTTAAGATGCATGGCGTCAACCGCCACGACCACGACGATCACAAGGGCCGCGCCGTGGGTCTCGAGCGCATGCGCCGCGACCTGGAGCTCATGAAGCAGCACAACATCAACGCGGTGCGCACGTCCCACTACGCCAACGATCCGCGCTTCTACGAGCTGTGCGACGAGTACGGCATCATGCTGGTCGCCGAGACCGATATGGAGAGCCACGGCTTCGAGAATATCGGCAATATCGCCCTGGTCACCGACGACCCGGCATGGGAGCCGGCCTACGTCGACCGCATTGAGCGCCTGGTGATGCAGGAGCGCAATCACGCCTGCATCATTATGTGGTCGATGGGCAACGAGAGCGGCTATGGCTGCAACATCCGCGCGATGTACGCCAAGGCTCACGAGCTCGATGGTCGTCCGGTCCATTACGAGGAGGATCGCAACGCCGATACCGTCGACGTTATCTCCACCATGTACTCCCGCGTGTCGCAGATGAACGACTTTGGTGAGCATCCGTTCCCCAAGCCGCGCATCAACTGCGAGTACGGTCACTCCATGGGCAACGGCCCCGGAGGCCTGTCCGAGTATCAGGAGGTCTTCGATCGCTGGGATTGCATCCAAGGCCAGTTTATCTGGGAATGGTGCGACCACGGTCTGGCTGCTGTGACCGAGGACGGCATTGCCTACGATATGTATGGCGGCGACAACGGCGATTACCCCAACAACAGCAACTTCTGCATCGATGGCATGGTGTTCCCCTGGCAGCAGCCGAGCCCGGGCCTTACCGAGTACGGCCAGGTCATCTGCCCGGTTCGCATGGCTTATGACGCCGAGGCGGGCGAGCTGACTGTCACCAACAAGCGCTGGTTTACCACCC
>USNX01000067.1 GCA_900556205.1 uncultured Collinsella sp. | reverse complement strand
GATCGACAGCCTGCCGCTCGATAAGCAGCAGGTCATCGTTCGCGCCTTTACGAGCTTTTTCCATCTGGCAAACCTGTCGGAGGAGAACTACCGTGTGGCGCAGCTGCGCGAGCGCGAGGCCGGTGCGTCGACCGATACCGAGGTCGATCCTGCCAACGAGCTTACCGTTGCCTATCACCAGCTGGTGAATGAGCTGGGTGTCGAGGGTGCCAACGAGCTGCTCGACAAGCTCGAGTTCCACCCTGTCTTTACCGCACATCCCACCGAGGCCCGTCGTAAGGCCGTCGAGGGCAAGATCCGCCGTATCTCCAACCTGCTGGAGGAGCGTCCGCGTCTGGGCGGCTCCGACCTGGTGGAGAACGAGCGCCATATGCTGCAGGAGATCGACGCCCTGGTGCGTACGAGTCCCATCGCGCTCAAGAAGCCCACGCCGGTCGAGGAAGCCGATACCATCATCGACATCTTCGATAACACGCTGTTCGACGTTATCCCCGTTATCTATCGTCGTTTTGACGATTGGGTGCTGGGCGACAAGGCCGGTACTGTGCCGCCGCTGTGCCCGGCGTTCTTCCATCCCGGCAGCTGGATCGGTTCCGACCGCGACGGTAACCCCAACGTCACCGCCAAGGTGAGCCGTGAGGTCGCCGCCAAGTACTTTACGCACATGGTGCTCAAGCTCGAGGACAAGTGCCGCCACATCGGCCGCAACCTCACGCTCGAGGCTACCTACAGCAAGCCGTCGGCCGAGCTCATTAACCTGTGGAACCATCAGGTCGAGATGAGCCCTCGTTACACGGCCCGCGCCGAGCTGATCTCCGAGCACGAGCCGCATCGCGCCGTCATGCTCGTCATGGCCGACCGCCTGAATGCCACCGTCCGTCGTATCACCGACACCATGTACCACAGCGCCGACGAGTTCCTGGATGACCTGCGCGTCGTCCAGCGTTCGCTGGCCGCCTGCGGTGCCGTCCGTGCTGCCTACGGCCCGGTCCAAACCATCATCTGGCAGGTCGAGTCCTTCGGCTTCCATATGGTCGAGATGGAGTTCCGTCAGCACTCCGTGGTGCATGCCCGCGCCCTTAAGGATATCCACGAGAACGGTATCCATGGCGACCTGCAGCCCATGACGCGCGAGGTCATCGATACCTTCCGCGCTATCGGCTCCATCCAAAAGCGCTACGGCAAAAAGATGGCGCACCGCTACATCATCTCGTTCACCAAGAGCGCCCAGCATGTGGCCGACGTCTTTGAGCTCGCCCACCTGTCCTTTGCACACGAGGAGGATGTCCCCGAGCTCGACGTGATCCCGCTGTTTGAGCAGCTCGAGGACCTCGAGGGCTGCGTCGACGTGCTCGACCAGATGCTTACGCTGCCCGTGGTGCAAAAGCGCCTTGCCCAGACCAACCGCCGGATGGAGGTTATGCTGGGCTATTCCGACTCCTCCAAGGATGCCGGTCCTACCACGGCCATGCTCGCGCTGCACTCCGCGCAGGAGCGCATTGCCAAGTGGGCAGAGAAGAACGATATCGACCTGGTGCTCATGCACGGTCGCGGCGGTGCCGTGGGCCGTGGCGGCGGCCCTGCCAACAAGGCCGTGCTGGCGCAGCCCAAGGGTTCGGTCAACTGCTTCTTTAAGCTCACCGAACAGGGCGAGGTCATCTTTGCCCGTTACGGCAACCGCACGCTGGCTCAGCGCCATGTTGAGTCCGTTGCCGCCGCAACGCTTTTGCAGTCGGCCCCGAGTGTCGAGAAGACCAACACCGAGACCACGCAGAAGTTCTGGGATATGGCCGAGAAGCTCAACACCGCAAGCCACGAGCGCTATCTGGACCTGCTGAACACCGAGGACTTTACACCGTGGTTCTCGACCGTGACGCCGCTGACCGAGGTCGGTCTGCTGCCGATCGGCTCGCGTCCGGCCAAGCGCGGTCTGGGTGCCAAGTCGCTCGACGACCTGCGTACCATTCCGTGGATCTTCAGCTGGAGCCAGGCGCGCATTAACCTGGCCGCTTGGTACGGTCTGGGCACCGCCTGCGAGCAGCTTGGCGATCTTGACCAGCTCAAGGCTGCCTACCAGGAGTGGCCGTTCTTCCGCACCTTTATCGACAACATCGAGATGTCGATCGCCAAGACCGACCAGCGCATCGCCAAGATGTATCTGCACCTGGGCGACCGCCAGGATCTGTCCGAGAAGGTCTTTACCGAGATGCAGCTCACGCGTAAGTGGGTCCTTGCCATCGTCGGTGACGAGTGGCCGCTGCAGCGCCGTCGCGTGCTCGGCTGCGCCGTCCGTGTACGTAACCCCTACGTCGACGCCCTGTCCATCGCCCAGGTCCGCGCCCTTCGCGAGGTGCGTATGAACCAGGACGAGATGGCCGAGGAGAAGAAGGCCGAGTACATGAGCCTGATTCTTTCGACTGTGACCGGCGTCTCGGCAGGATTGCAGAACACGGGGTAATCGATAGCCCTGTGGCTCTCACCGGGACCCGATGGGTTTCCCTCTGAATGCGTCCTCGCACTTGAAGCCCCCTTATCCTGCTCCTTCGGAGCTGCGGATAAGGGGGCTTCGTGCTGCGGAATGCATTCAGAGGGAAACCCATCGGGTCCCTTCGTCCTCGGTCTTCTGGGATTGGGGCTGGAGAGAATTAGGTGCGCTTCGCGCGTTTTGGATAGGGTCTGTCCCGGCGGCGCGTTTGGCGCTTCGCGCCTCGCGTCTTATCGATCGGGATTGAGATGCATCTGGTGCTTCTCGCCTTACGACTGTAGCGGCCGCGGTCCCGTTTGGGATCATGGCCGTTTTGTTGTGGGTCAAATATGAACGTTGTGTTAACGAGTCGGTGGACGGTGGTGTTTTTCGGTGAGCGGCGTATCCTTCCAACGGTTTATCTAGTGTGTCAGTTGAAAGGAAGAGGGCGCTCGTCATTGTTTGAATGTGAACTGCCGTTTGACCACAAGACGTTGCATCTGGAGCTCGAGGATAAGAACTTCGCGGGTGTGATGGAGGGTCATCAAAACGAGTTTAAGACCACGAAATCGCAGGAAGAGCTGGTAGAGGAGTCGCTTGCCAACCCTTATGGCTCGCCTTCGCTCGAGGAGCTTTGTGCTGGCAAGAAGGATATTGTCATTATTAGCTCCGATCATACGCGTCCCGTTCCCTCGCGTGTGACGATGCCTATTCTGCTGCATCACATCCATTCCGCTGCGCCCGAGGCTCGAGTTCGTATTTTGGTTGCTACGGGTATGCACCGTCCGTCGACGCATGAGGAGCTCGTCAACAAGTATGGCGAGGAGATCGTTGCCAACGAGGAAATCGTTATGCACGTCGCGACTGACGACAGCATGATGAAAAAGATCGGCACCCTGCCTTCTGGTGGCGAGTGCATCATCAACAAGATTGCGGCCGATTGCGATCTGCTGCTTGCCGAGGGCTTTATTGAGCCGCACTTCTTTGCCGGTTTCTCTGGCAGCCGTAAGTCCGTGCTGCCCGGTATCGCCAGCTACAAGACCATCATGTACAACCACAACGGTCAGTTTGTGAACGATTCCCATTCGCGCGCAGGCAACCTTTGCCACAATCACGTGAGCGAGGACATGTTTGCCGCTGCCGAGATGGCTCACCTTGCCTTTGTGCTGAACGTGGTGCTCAACGGCAAGCACGAGGTCATTGGCTCCTTCGCTGGCGACATCCATAAGGCACACGAGGCTGGCTGCGAGTTCGTGAAGAGCCTTGCCGGCGTTGAGCCCGTCGAGTGCGAGATTGCCATCACCACCAACGGCGGCTACCCGCTCGACCAGAACATCTACCAGGCCGTGAAGGGCATGTGCTCTGCCGAGGCCACGCTTCCCGAGGCCGGTGTGATCATCGATGTCGCCGGTTGTGCCGACGGTCACGGCGGCGAGGGCTTCTATCACAACATCGCCGACAACGACCCGGCGGAGTTTGAGCGCGCCTGCATCGATCGTCCCAAGGATGAGACCCTGCCCGATCAGTGGACGAGCCAGATCTTTGCCCGCATCCTGGCGCATCATCCTGTGATCATGGTTACCGACCTGTGCGATCACCAGATGATCAAGGATATGCACATGACGCCGGTCAACACCCTCGAGGAGGCGCTCAAGCTCGCCTTTGAGATGAAGGGTGCCGATGCCAAGGTGGCCGTCATTCCCGATGGCCTGGGCGTTGTCGTCGCGCAGCACTAGTACGCGGCCTAAACGAATCGTTTATAACCGACAAGAAAGATAAGGTTTTATGCTTACCAAACTCCTCTGCGAATTCGGCGCAACGGCCCTCATGATCATCTTTGGCGTGGGCGTGCACTGCGATACCGTGCTCAAGGGCACTAAGTATCAGGGCTCCGGCCATATGTTTGCCATCACCACCTGGTCTTTTGGCATCTCGGTCTGCCTGTTTGTCTTTGGCGGCGCCGTGTGCATGAACCCGGCTATGGTGCTTGCCCAGTGCATCGTAGGCCTGGTGCCGTGGAGCAGCTGCATCCCCTTCATGATTGCCGATATGCTCGGCGGCTTTGTGGGCGCCGTAATCGCTTGGCTTATGTATGCCGATGAGTTCAAGGCTTCCGAGGGCGTCGTCGACCCCATTGCCCAGCGCAACATCTTCTCGACCAACCCCACCACCGAGGGCACCAACTATGCCCGCAACTTCTTCTGCGAGGCTATCTGCACCTTCGTGTTCATCAGCGCCATCCTTGCTGCCGCTAGCCGCGCCGGCGAGAACGTTCTGATGCTCGCCATCTGCGTTGGCCTGATCGTTTGGGCCGTTGGCATGGGCATGGGCGGCATCACCGGCTTCGCCATGAACCAGGCTCGTGACCTTGGTCCTCGCATGGCCTATCAGGTGCTGCCGATCAAGAACAAGGCTGACAACAACTGGAAGTATGGCCTGCTCGTTCCTGGCATCGCTCCGTTTGTCGGCGCCGCTCTGGCCGCGCTGTTTGTGCATGGTTTTTTGGGCATGTTCTAGTCCAAGGCTACATAGTTGTCCGCTGGCCGCATGGGGTAACTTCCCAGCGCGTCCTCGGACATGCAAAAAGGCTCGCTGCGCACTTCGTGCGGCGAGCCTTTTTGCGTCCTGCGGAATGCGCTGGGAAGTTACCCCATGCGGCCAGCTGCGGGGTCTTTGTTGCGTTCGTACAAGCAACCCAACATATATCTGAATTTGGGTGTGAGGGGCGCTTTGCTGTTGGGGGCGTTGAGATGAGGGCGATACTTTGGGAAGGGATGACGCCTTGGGAGGGGGCGTCTATCTGAAGAGGGGCTTTATGACTGAGAGATAGTCTTTGGCTACGTCGGCTTTATCTGCTTCGAAGTTGTGCCAGGCCCACCATTGGACCATTCCTACGAAGCTTGAGGCTATGTGGTGCAGTAGAAAGCTGCGGTCCATGGTGGCGGCGGGGCCGTTTGGGTCGGTAGGGACGGTTTCGGCTGCGCGCGACATGATGGTCTTGCGGAGACAGTCGGCGAAGACGCGTGAGCCGGCGCCGGCTACCAGTGCCCGTACACCCTGACGACGATCCCAGAGGTTGTTGAGGATATGCTCGACCTGTGCGAGTGGGTCATCGAGGGGCGTACCGTCATCGTCGAGGGCATGGGTGCAGATATCGCACACGAGCTCAGCGAGCAGGTCATCTTTGCTCTTGAAGAGGCCGTAGAACGTGGCCCGACCCACATGGGCGCGAGCGATGATGTCGCCGACGGTGATCTTGCCGTAGTCCTCTTCGCGCAGCAGCTCGGAGAACGCCGCAACGATGGCAGCGCGGCTTTTTGCCTTGCGGGCATCCATGGCTATGCGTCCGCGTGAACGAGCAGGCAGCGGAGCGTACCGGAGCAACCCTCGTAGGGGCGCTTGCCGGCGCCGTAGCCGACGGCTTCGATGCGGTAGCGTGAGGGCAGTTGGTCGGACGTGCGCAGCGCGGTGACGATGGCGGCGCCCGTGGGCGTCACGAGCTCGCCGGCGACCGGTGCAGGCGTGAGGGCGATATTGCCCGCCTGGCACAGGTTGACGACAGCGGGGACGGGAATGGGCATGAGGCCGTGGGCACAGTGGATGGTGCCGTGGCCCTCGGAGAGCGACTCGACGACAATATCCTCGATGCCCAGGTCATCGAGGCAGATGGCGACAGAGCAGACGTCGACGATGGAATCGACGGCGCCTACCTCGTGGAACATGACGGTCTCGGGCGTTTTGCCGTGGGCCTTGGCCTCGGAGGCGGCGAGCGCGGTAAAGATGGCGTGCGCACGACGCTTGGCGCCATCGCTTAACTGCGAGCCGTGGATGATGGCGGTGACGTCCGCCAAAGAACGGTGGTGATGGTGGTGGGCGTGATGGTGACCCTCGTGGCCATGGCCGTGGGTCTCATGATCATGCTCATGGCAGTGCTCATGCTCGTCATGGTCATGATGGTGGTGCTCGTGCTCGTGCGTGTGCTCGGCAGCTGCTTCGTTGCCGTAGAGCCATGCCATGTCGTGGTCGTGGTTCTCGAGCTCTTCTGCCAACTGAACGTCGAAATCGCAGGCGTCGATGCCATGCTTGTTTACGCGCGTGACGGCGATCGTAAAGCCGTCGACCGGCAGTGTGGCGAGCTGTTCGCGCAGGTGCTCCTCGCTGGCGCCCAGGTCGAGCAGGGCCGCGACGGTCATATCGCCGCTGATGCCCGAGGTGCCGTCGATGATAAGCGTGTGCTGATGATTGGACATGGAATGCTCCTTAGCGGGCGCGGGGTGTGCCGGCGCTCAGATGATTGATAAGACTTGCCTGGTAGGCGGCGCCGAAGCCGTTGTCGATATTGACGACCGATACGCCGCTGGCACAGGAGTTGAGCATGGCGAGCAGCGCGGCTACGCCACCAAAACTTGCGCCGTAG
>USNX01000066.1 GCA_900556205.1 uncultured Collinsella sp. | reverse complement strand
TCCCGCGGCAGGACTGGACATTTTGGCTCCCGCCGTGCCGGCGCAAGACGTTGCGGACGAGTCTGACGACGATTACGTTGAACAGCCGAGGCGCGTATCTTACGAGAGCGATACTGATTTCTCGGCCGAGATTCCCGCGGCAACGCCCCATGCCGATATTGCATCCGCGTTCTCTTCGATTGGCGCCAGCGCTTCCAACTTCTTTAAGGGCGCGCTTGCAAAGGGCAAGAAATTTGTCGACGATTTCGAAGAGAAGCGCGCTGCCGCACGCGAGGCTGCCGAGCAGGAGGCTATCGCTCAGCAGCAGGCAGCCGAGCCGGCACGTGAGCTCGCGGCGCAAGAGTTCGAGCAGAACGAGGCTATGCAGTCCGTGCCCGTCGACGCCGCCGAAGCTACAACGTCCTTTGAGTCCCAGCAACCGGCGTCCGCGGATGTTGTTGAGGCGACGACGTCTTTCGAGGCTCAGCAGCACGTCGATAGCACCATGTCGTTTGATGCCGCGCAGTTCGATTCCACGATAACGTTTGAAAAGCAAGGCACCGCGATTGCCGAGCCCCTCCCTGTTTCCGATGAGCAGGGCGACGCGGCAGACGATGACGAGCCTATTGATGCTGCCGAAATCCAAGATGCTGCCGAGGACGAGCCCGTCGAGGCCAACTCTGACGAAGAGCAATACGCGGCAGCCAAGCAAGATGATTCGACCGAGGTCGAGCAGGAGGAAATGCCTGCGGTTTCCGAGGCTCCTGAGACAGATGAGTCGAGGCCTTACTCCACGCAGATTTTCACCATGCCGACCCCGAGTGGTTCCGGTGCCACGGTTGCCGATGTCGCTCCCACCCAGGACGAAACGGTCGATTCCCTTATGGCCCAGATTTCCTCCCAGGCATCGCCGCGTCCGCAGATGAATGTTCCCGATCCGGCGTCGGCACCGTCGCCTGCACCTTCCTCGTCTCCGCTGGCTTCGGTCCCCGATCCGTCGCTGCCGTCGATGAAGCAGGCAAACGTTGCGTCTTGCACGTCGCTGTTCGACCTTCCCGACCCCTCCGCACAGGTCAACGATCCCTTTGCTACCGCTCAAGGTCCCGAACCCACATCGGCACCCGTTGCGCCTCCTATGCCCGTTGCGTCGGGCGCGCAGCCGATCGAGACCATTTCGGCTCCCGCCCCGGCGGCACCCAAGTCTCGTAAGCGCGGCCTGGGTGGCCTGTTCGGTCGTAAAAAGAAAAACGAGCAGGATAGCATGAGTGACTGGCTGGGCGTCGAAGACGATTACGATGCCAAGAAGTCCGGTCGCGGTATCGGTTCGTGGGATAACTTCGAGGACGATAACGATGGCTGGAAGGGCGGCGCTACGTCTTCCGACGGCGCTTCTTCCGAAGATATGCTCTCGGCTGTCGCCTCTATGGGCGACGATGAGCTGCTCGGTCACGATATCTGGTTTGTGGCAACGGGCGCCTCGGATTGTGATGGCGCCGGCATGAAGGCCTTCTTGGCTTCGCATCGCGATAAGCTCCGCGGCGTATTCTTTATCAATCTTGAATCCGTCGGCGCCGGTAGGCTTTCGGTGGTGACGGTTGAGGGCGAACAGCAGCTGCTCAAGGGCGATCGCCGCATCATGAACCTGGTCAGCAAGGTGTGCAAGTCGTTTCATGTCGATTGTGGCGCGCTCGAGATGCCCTATGCCAAGACCGATGCCTATGCCGCGCTCGAGGCGAGCCGCCGAGCCCTCACCATCGCCGGCGTGGACGGCACGCGTCTGGCTTGCGCTCGTACCGAGGACGACCTGCCCCACAATGTCAACCCGACGAACATTGCCACGGTATCCGAGGTCGTGACCGAGGTTATCCGCCGTTCGTAGACGGAGCTCTAAGGAGTCAACGTGTTTTCGTATATTAAGCGCCATTGGCCTGTCTACGTGATTTTGACCTTGATTGCCATTGCGTTAGGATTTGGGGCTGCCTACATCGTGGGTGCGAAGGGCTCGACCCCCGCCTCCGCAATCAGCGAAGAGGTGGAGCAAGAACAGAGCACGGGTGCCGATGGGATTCCTGAGTCCGAGCAGGCAATCGTTGATGGCGGATCTTCGTCTGCAGAGTAGATACGGCAATTTACATGATTGAAAGCGGGCGAGCCGGGGGACTGGCTCGTCCGCTTTTTCATCGCGCTAGCGCTTCTTTGGGATCGACCTAAGGCGAGCGAACCATAGGGCTGCGGCACCCGAGGTCAGGAGCGCAGTGATGCAAGCGGCGATGGGAACTGATCCTGTTGCCGGTAGGTCCTGCGGTAGGGTACAGCGTTGAATGACACGGTCCTTGTCATGTGACTCAAGTTTATCGCCGCCGCCGTTGCGGCAAAGATCGACGCGCGCGCTGTTGGCGAGTGCGGTTTGGGGCGTATAAGCCGACGTTGCCTGCATGTGCACGACTGCGCCCCGAGCGTCAGTGCCAAGGATTGCTTTGGCATCGTCAAGGTCGTCGTGCTCATCTTTGAGATCATCGCGGGTCCAAGAATCCGCATCGCTTCGAGTCGTAAAGTCGGCGGCTACCGCACCGTATTCAATTCGAATACCCGTTACGACGGTATTGGATGCAAGGTCGAGTTCTTTCGCCTCGAGTGTGGTGGATTCCGTGGTCGAGATATCCGCCTTCCAGAGGTGCCAGCCGTCGTAATCGACGAGGCGGCAATCCTCACCCAGACTTTCCCTTACTTCGTCGGACTCAAGCCAAGGATTTTCGTGCCCATCGTCAAGTGTCGCGTTTGCCGGCTCATCGACGTCTGTCGAGTCCAACGGCGTCGTGCGATACCACACGTTGCACAGACCATTGAGGTCGCCGATGGCGACGGGGGTTTCGATTGAGACGAATCTCGCCGTATCGTCCTCGGCACACTCAAGATCATCGGTAATTGTAAACTCATCAACCCAGGTAGTTGAATCGTTTCGAGCGTCGATGGTATAGGAGAAAAGCCCATCCGTATTGGTTTGCATCGCGGCACGGTTTTTACCATCGCCGTTAGCCAACAGGCCCTTTTCGATAGGTTGGACAAGTTCCTGACGCTTGTCGACCTGCCCCTTGATCTCGATGGGCGCATCCTTCATCGCGACGGATTGGACTTCTCCCGTATCCTTTATTTCAAACGTTATCTCCTCGGCAAGGTCATAGGTCCGCGGAGACATCATTTCGCGCAACGAGTAGGTGCCGGGTGCAAGATGTTCGACGCGGTGTGGCTTGTCGGATGAGGTCCAGGAGTCTATTTCGGTTTTATCGGGACCATATAAGGTGAGCCGTGCGCCTTCTACTTCCTGCTCACCGCTTGCATCGACCTTGGAGATATCAACCTTGGTGTAATCGTCGGATACGTTAAGCCGTGCTTCTACAACGGGTGTTTTCTGGTCGGCATAAGTAAGGTCGACAATATGGGTTGTCTGATCGAGCAAGAAGCCTGCCGGCGCTTGAGTCTCGACAACCTCGTAGCGTGCGGTGCCAGATCCCAGTGGGAGGTTGTCCGCGCGTGCTTCTCCAGTTTCATCCGTCGTGACGGTAGCGACAGTCTCACCGTCGAGTGCGGCAATGCTACCGTCGGGGCGCACGATATCACCCGAGGCACGGATCTCAAAGATGGCGCCCGCGAGGCTGCTGCCGTCTACGGCATCGGTTTTAACGATCCTGATATTTCCGGTCGCGGCGTGGTCATAATACGAGGCGATTGCAACGGGCGTTAGGTTCATGTCGGCGGGTATGTTTACCTCGATTTCTTCGCCGACAAGATAGGGCTCTTTGGCCGAGGTTTCGCGTACATAATAGGTGCCCGGCACGAGCGATTCGGGCAGTGTGACGGTCCCGGTCGCGTCAGTCGTAAAGGTGTCCATTACGTTATGTGCTGGATACCAGCAAGTTTGTGAGACAGGTTCGTGATTGCTGTCGAGGAGTTGGAAGGTGAATCCGGCTAGGGGAACAGAAGCGCCTGTTTGGGCATCGCGTTTTACAATCTGGAGATGCGTCGACAGAGCGTGGTTGTCCACGATATATTGAAGCTCGGCGCCGTCGGAAATCTGATTTGCCCCGACGGTCCATTCCCCTGCACGTTTAAAACCCTCGGGGACGGTTTCCGGAACCTCGCGAACCGTGTAGCCGGCACGGTCGTATGGGACGGCTCCGTGGACACCGGCGGGTCGCTTGCCTGTGCCGAACCATGCTTCGGGCTGATCTTTGGTGGAGGCAAAGCCATAGATGTTTGTGGTCAGTGTGCCAACAACCTGCTGAGAGCTGTTGCTGACAACCTCAAAGACAACACCACCCGCCGGCTGCTCCAGGCCGGATTGGTCGCTATTGCCGCAATCCTTGAATTTGGAAATCTCAAGGTTAAACGCAATGGGGATATCGGAAACGCGAGATTCGATCTCGACCACGCCTGAATCGCCGAGCTGGTCGGCTCCAACGGTATAGGTCCAGCTGTCGTTGGATGGCAGGTAGCCCTCGGGGGCTTTTGATTCGTAGATGGTAAAGGTTCCTAAGGGGACATCGGCGAGGGTGGCCCGACCGCTTTCGTCGGTCGTGAGGATTTGTGCCCATCCAGGGGTTGATTGCGACACACACGTGAACTCTGCTCCTGCGAGCGAAGCTCCCACCTGGTGGCCGGCATTCGTCGCGGCATCGAGTTTTACGATACGCAGGTTGATGGTGCCGGGCTGTTCATCAATGGCGACCCGCCCGCCGTCATTCCCCGTGGTAAAGGCAATACGATCGTGGCGGGGGACATAGCCGGCCGGCGCCTTCGTTTCAACTAGGTAGTATGCCGTGTTGGGCAGAAGTGTTGCTTGCGCTCGACCGTTGCTGTCCATCTTGATGGTGCCGACACGCGCGCCGCTGGCGCTCTCAAAAATATCGAATGTTGCCCCGGTAAACTGATAGGTATTGTTTCCGCTGGTAATAACGGTGTTAGCAGACTGCTTTTGGAAGGAAACAGACACCGCCGGCAGTACATAGAGCATGTCTTGACGTTTGCTGCCGCCCGATACGGCCCCTAGATAGCGTCGCGCGCGGTGCGGAGCGGCTTTGATGCTTCCTGATTTTGCGCTGTCGTGGAGCCACCGCGCAGCCGCCACGACTTCATTGTCGGCGGTAAAGTGTCCGCTCTTGGTTTTACCCTGAGCGGTCGTGTAGGAGTAGGTGCCGTCGACATGGGTAGTGCCGTTGAGCATCCATACGGCAAGCTGGGTGGCGGCGCGGGCGCGATCGGGTGAAAGATGGTAACCGCCAAACGACGTGGTGGTGGGATATCCGTGACAAACGATTGCCGCGAACTCGTCGTCGAGCCACACCCAGCCTTGATCAAAGTTGAGCCATGGGCCGCCCGGTTTGGTGGGGCCGGGGCGCTCCTGGTTCATGCAGTAGGCAATCGAGGTGTCTTGAGCTTCATACTTGCCGATGAAGAAGGGTCCACAATCATCGCTAATAGTGCGGAAGCCGAGCTGGTCGTAGCCATCGACGGCAAATGCGGCTCCCGGTGCCAGGCAGCCGAAAAGCAGGAAGAGGAGCAGGAGCAGCGGACCTGTTGCGATTGCGCTGTGGACAGAGTGCGTGGGTGCGTTGGACATGGCTGCTCCTTATCCCTCGTGCGTCGCACGGGGAGGCTGCGACGCGTAGGATGAGGCTACCCCCGAGGTTCATGCGGGTAAGTACCGGAGCCTGACCAAAAGCTTGCCCAATTCCTGACAAATTGAGCTCAAATACAACAAACAAGCAAAAGCGCAGGTAGAAGATAAGGGGAACAGGAAGTCAAAGGTCCTCGTCTCCACAATTGACGCGATTTTCAAACGAATCTCCACAGCTAAAACAAGCATTGCCACCCTTGTATCGAACAAGACAACCGCGTTATACTATCCCCCACATATGCGGGCATCGCCAAGTGGTAAGGCATCAGCTTCCCAAGCTGACACTCGCGGGTTCGAGTCCCGTTGCCCGCTCCATTCGAATTTCAGGCACGGTAACGTTTCGTTACCGTGCCTTTTTCAATAAAGTGCCGGGACTCGAACCCGACAGGGTGCGAGCGTTAAATAAACGCGAAGCGTTTATAGCGAGCAGGCAAGGTCGCCGATAGGCGGCCGCAGCCGGTGCGGATTTGCGAAGCAAATACGCGGATGTCCCCATGGCTGCTCTTGCGGCAAAATGTTAGGTTAATGCCTACTGCCCATACTTGCACCTGCGCACGGTACAATGGTTGGGTTACGACCAACGTGCCAATAACCAAAAAGGAGCCGCTATGATCGATCGCTATACCCGCCCGGAGATGGGACACATCTTCTCCCTCGAGAACAAGTACGCCATTTGGCAGGAGATCGAGGTTCTGGCCTGCGAGGCCCAGGCGGAGCTCGGCAAGATCGGTATTTCCAAAGACGAGGCCCAGTGGATCCGCGACCATGCCAACTTTGAGAAGGCGAAGGTCGATGAGATCGAGGAAGTCACGCGCCACGACGTCATTGCCTTCCTGACCAACATGAAGGAATACATCGATGCCGATGTTCCCGAGGGCGACCCCAAGCCCAGCCGCTGGGTTCACTATGGCATGACCAGCTCCGATCTGGGCGACACGGCCCTGTGCTACCAGCTCACCCAGGCCTGCGACCTGATCATCGAGGATGTCAAGAAGCTCGGCGAGATCTGCAAGCGTCGCGCCTTCGAGGAGCGCAACACGCTCTGTGCCGGCCGCACTCATGGCATCCACGCCGAGCCGATGACCTTCGGCATGAAGTTTGGCTCTTGGGCCTGGGAGCTCAAGCGCGATCTGGACCGTCTTGAGGACGCCCGCAAGAATGTTGCCTTCGGTGCCATCTCGGGCGCTGTCGGCACGTACAGCTCCATCGAGCCGTTCGTCGAGGAGTACGTCTGCGAGCACCTGGGCCTGGTTCACGACCCGCTGTC
>USNX01000065.1 GCA_900556205.1 uncultured Collinsella sp. | reverse complement strand
ATCCGTACGACTGCACCAGCCAGGATTGCGCTGTCGACTTTACAGAGCACCTCAACGACAGCATCGAGGGCAAGCGCGTGGGTATCATCCCCGCGTTTATGGAGGCCGAGGGCTTGACGCCCGAGGTCAAGGCCGCTGTTCAGCGCGCCGCCCAGGAGCTGCAGAATCAGGGTGCCGAGCTCGTGGAGGTCGACCTGCCGCACCTGGACGCCGCCATCGCCGCCTATTACGTCATCGGTCCGGCCGAGGCGTTCTCCAACCTGGCCCGCTTTGACGGCATTCGCTACGGCTACCAGGAGGAGGGCTGCGCCAACCTGTCCGACCAGAGCTCGCTCAGCCGCGCCCACGGCTTTGGTGCCGAGGCCAAGCGCCGTCAGATGCTCGGCGCCTACCTGCTGAGCTCAGGTGTGTACGACAAGTATTACTACGCTGCGCAAAAGGCTCGCACGCTCATCACGCAGGACTACGACGCCGCGTATGCCAAGGTGGACACCATCCTCATGCCCGCCTCGCCGCGCACGGCCTTTAAGTTTGGCGAGATCAGCGACCCCACGCAGATGTACCTCTCCGACCTGTACACCATTTCGCTCAACATCTGCGGCAACGGTGGCATCTCGGTGCCGCTGGGCCTGGGCGAGGATACTCAGCTGCCCGTTTCTGCCCAGCTGGTTGGTCCGGCCTTTAAGGACCGTCAGCTGCTCACATTTGCCCGCGCCCTGGAGCGCGGCTTTGCCGATGCCGCCACGGGTGCGCCCGCGCTTTCCGTCGCGCCAGATTTTGCCGGGAAGGGAGGCGAGCTGTAATGAAGGAGCTTTCCGAGGTCCTGCAGGATTGGGAGGCCGTGATCGGCCTGGAGATCCATACCGAGCTCACCGCACTCGATACCAAGATGTTCTGCAACTGCAAGCTCAGCCACGATGACGAGCCCAACGCCAACGTGTGCCCGGTGTGCCTGGGCCTGCCCGGCGCCCTGCCGGTGCCCAACAAGCGCGCCATCGAGAGCATCGTCAAGGCGGGTCTCGCCACCAACTGCGAAATCCAGCGCCACTCGATGTTCTACCGCAAGCACTACTTCTATCCCGATATGGCCAAGAACTTCCAGACCACGCAGGGTCCGGTCGCCTTTGCCATGTACGGCCACCTGGACCTGGACGTGACCGGTCGCGGTGCCGCCGAGCGCCCCGACTGCGCGTTTGGTGAGGCCGAGGCCCAGAGCCTGGCGAGCGCCTCGGCCAACGCCGAGGGCCTGTCCACATCCATGACGTCGACCATGCGCGAGGGCAATCAGCGTGCCGGCCACCTGGCCAGCTATGATGCGTCCAACCTGCAGATGCCCGAGCGCCGCGAGGACGGTTCCTACACGGTGCCCATTCGCATCCTGCGCATCCATATGGAGGAGGACGCCGCCAAGATGGTGCACGTGGGCGGCGCCGAGGGCCGCATTACCGCCGCGGCCGAGTCGCTCGTCGACTACAACCGCTGCGGCACGCCTTTGATTGAGCTCGTGACTGAGCCCGATCTGCGCACGCCCGAGGAAGCGCGCCTGTTTATGGAAAAGCTCCGTCGCATCTTTGTGACGCTGGGCATTTCCGATTGCTCCATGGAGAAGGGTTCCATGCGCTGCGACGGCAACGTGTCGCTGCGTCGCCGCGGCGAGACCAAGCTGGGCACCAAGACCGAGCTCAAGAACCTCAACTCGTTCAAGAGCCTGCACGACGGCCTTGCCTACGAGATCTGCCGTCAGGCCGAGGTGCTCGAGGAGGGCGGCATCATCTACCAGGAGACCCGCCACTGGGAGCCCAGCCGCAAGCGCACCGTGGTCATGCGCGTTAAGGAGACGGCCGACGACTATCGTCTGTTCCCCGATCCCGATCTGGCGCCGTTCGATCTGGACGACGAGTTCATCGACCGCTGCCGTGGCGAGATCCCTGAGCTGCCCGATGCCAAGCGCGTCCGTTTTGAGGCCGACTTTGGCATCAAGGCGGCCGACGCCGAGCAGATTGCCGGCGACCCCGAGTTTGCCGAGTTCTTTGAGGCCGCCGCTGCCGGCATGGCTGGCAAGGAGGCCCAGACGGTCGCAAACTTGCTGGTGAACGAGATGATCGCCTACCTTAAGGGCGCGGGCGTGTCGCTCGCCGAGTCCGGCATCGCGCCGGCTCAGGTGGCAGCCCTTGCCAAG
Organism: uncultured Collinsella sp.; assembly: GCA_900556205.1. Taxonomy (GTDB): domain Bacteria; phylum Actinomycetota; class Coriobacteriia; order Coriobacteriales; family Coriobacteriaceae; genus Collinsella. Next base: position 4,769 of record USNX01000065.1, on the reverse strand, counting down.
CTGCTGGCGACCGATGCCATCAGCTCCAACCAGGCACACGAGGTCTTTGAGGCCATGGCTCAGACCGGCGACGATCCCAACAAGATCGTCGACGAGCGCGGTATGCGTCAGGTAAGCGATGCCGGCGCGCTGCAGCCGATCGTGGACGAGGTGCTGGCAAACTGTGCCGATCAGGCGCAGCAGTATCGTGACGGCAACCAGAAGGTCATCGGCTTTTTGGTGGGCCAGTGCATGAAGGCGAGCCGCGGCAAGGGCAACCCGAAGCTCTTCAACGAGTTGCTGAGAACGTCGCTCTCGTAAGCGGGAACCCGGGAGCCCCGGCAGGGTGGGTGTTTCCTCAAAATTTCGAACAGTCCTGCGCAAGACGAAGGCCACATTAAGTGGCCTTCTTTGCGTGCGGAACTCATTTTGAGGAAGCACCCGCCCTGCCGGGGCTCCCGGGTTCTGTGACGACTCGGCCGTTCGGGTCAGGCGGGCTGATAGGAAAGATGGTGACGGAGGCGCAAAATGCGCCTCCGCCTTTTCAATGTGATGAAAGTGTGGCGAAATGAGCTTAAAACTTCCGTAAATGTGATAAATGTCACGTTTTACCTAGGGTAAAATGTGGGAAATATCACGTTTACGGAAGTTTCTTTGCGGGAGGTTCGGTCATGCAGCGAGATATCATTGCCAAGCTTAACGCTTGGAAAGCGTCAGAATATCGTAAGCCGCTTATCCTTAAGGGGGCGCGCCAGGTTGGAAAGACGTGGGCGCTTAAGGAGTTCGGCCGAACCTCGTACCTCAATTTTGTGTATCTGACGCTCGAGGAGCCGTCACCTGGGGTACAGAGCGAGTACGCTCAGTTTTTCGAAGGTACGCGCGATCCTCGACGGATCATCTCAAATCTTTCCCTGGCACTTGGACAGCCTATCGATCCCGGCGAAACGCTGCTTATTATTGATGAGATCCAGGATTGTCCTTCTGCAGTCGGCGCCCTTAAATACTTCTGTGACGAGGCCCCCGAGTATCACGTCGCATGCGCAGGGTCTTTGTTGGGCGTTCGCTTGTCCCGTGAGACCAGCGCTTTTCCGGTGGGAAAGGTCGAGTTCATGGAGATGCGCCCCATGAGCTTTTCCGAGTTTCTGAAAGCCGAGGGCGCTGCAAACTACGACGAATACCTTGGCGGCCTGGATCAGATCGAGACAGTGCCCGATTTCTTCCATGTCCGTCTCGTCGAGCATCTTCGTCGTTATTTTGCATGCGGCGGCATGCCAGAGGCTCTTGGCCGGTGGGTGGAGACGGGCGATATCGTTCAGGTCGATAAGGTGTTGTCTGATCTCTTGGATTCCTACGAGCGCGATTTTGCCAAGCATGGTGGCCGTGCGCAGTTCGCCAAGCTTTCGCAAATATGGAACTCGATTCCAGCTCAGTTGGCGCGCGAGAACAAAAAGTTCGTTTGGGGTGCGGTGCGCGAGGGGGCTCGTGCTCGAGAATACGAGGATGCTCTGGAATGGCTTGCCGATGCTGGGCTCATCACGGCGGTTCGCCTTAATGCTGCCGGTGGTGTGCCGCTCTCTGCGTACGATGACCTCAAGGCATTTAAAGTCTACTGTCTTGATGTCGGCTTGCTGCGCCGCATGGCAAGGCTGGATGCGTCCGCTTTTGCCATCTCGGATGCGCTATTTTCGGAGTTCAAAGGTTCGTTCGCCGAGAACTATGTGCTTCAGGCATTACTTTCACAGTTAGATGCTGCTCCGCGTTATTGGACAAACGAGAAGCCGAAGCACGAAGTCGATTTTTTGATTCAAGTCGGAAACGAAATCGTTCCCGTCGAGGTCAAATCGGGAGAGGTCGTTCATTCCAAGAGCCTTAAGTACTATGCCGACAAGCATGCGGAGACGACTCCATTGAGGGTCCGCTACTCACTTAAGAACCTAAAGCTCGACGACGGGGTGCTCAACATTCCGTTGTATTTGGCTGATCGATCTGTCCCTCTTATCAAAAAGGCGCTTGATTGTGCGCATCTTGACGTTTAGATCCTGGGTGAGCTGACGGGCGGCGGCTAATTAATCGCTCCGTTACGGCCAGGGAGCTTGGGCCTTAGCGATGCTTGCTTCGCCAAGCCGTGGGTGTCATGCCGGTGTATTGCTTGAAGGCTTGGGCGAAGGCGGCCTGCTGAGGGTAGCCTAGACGCTCTGCCACCTGCGCTATCGTGAGCGCGCTATCTGCCAAAAGGTCCTGCGCTCGCTCCATACGGCGTCTGCGAATGTAGGCGCCCAGGGACTCGCCGGTTTGGGCCTTAAAGGTGGCGCATAGTTTGGAGCGGCTTGTGTAGAGCCTCTCGGCCACCTCGTTGATACCCACATGTCTGCCTTTGTCGAGCGTGCGCTCAATCATTGCCGTTGCTTCTTCGGCCATGGTTATGCTGACGCGTGTGTCTGCCGCCTGCCGCGCCTGCTTGTGGGCCGCGCGCGAACAGGCGAGCTCCGCGACCATGGTCTCCACGATGCCCTGCATATAGACGTGTCCGCCTACGGTTTGGGCACGGTCCTCGTTAATCCGGCGCAGCGTGTGATAGATGGCAGACGTCGCTTCCTCGTGCCATGGCTCGGCAAACGCCTCAAAGATTCCCGCGAACTCGGTGGGATAGCGGTGCTCCAGTTCGTCAAAATATCCAGGCAAAAAGAGCACCGAGCGCGAGTGATAAAGCTCCCCCGCAAACAGCGGGCTTAATTCCTCGCCACAGCTATCTTGGATAAAGCTGCAAACGGCATTGTTTGGCCACGGTCCATGCAATGGCTTGAGGTTTGCGGGCGTTATGCCAGCCTCGGGCATGCATGTAAGTGTGGGCGCGCTGACCTCGCTCACGCAGGCGTATGGCTCGGGCGTGTATTCGGCTAGGTACATGTTGCGCGTCGGGGTTATGAAATGCTCCATGACGATGCATGTGGGGGAGAGGGGCATGATCCATGCGCGTCCGTGCGCCCGGTCGTTTGCCACCTCGCCGGTAAAGACAGCGCCCTTGCCGGAAAGCTTCAAGCCAAACTGCTCAAACTGTGGTGCATAGAGCTCGGTTATGTCGGTCGCGGCCCGATGCATTTTCAAAAGCGTCCCCTTCCTTTGCGGAAACGTCCACGCCTGGCTCGATTGTGTGCCTTGGCTAACATATCAATGATAAGTTGATTGAGGTTAACTCTCAAGCCGTCAGAAGGGAACCTCATGGCAAAGGGATCAAAAAGGGAAGGCGGCGGTATCGGCGAGCTGCTTGCATATGCCGGCGACCGTAAATTCCTAACGTATTTGGGCATGGCTCTCTCGGCGCTCTCGCAGCTGCTGAGCTTTGGCCCGTACGTGTGCATCTGGTTTGTCGCGCGAGACCTTATCGCTGTGGCACCTAACTGGAGCGAAGCCACCGATATCGCGATGTATGGCTGGTGGGCCGTGGGTTTTGCCCTGGCAAGCATCGTAGTTTATTTCGTGGGGCTCATGTGCACGCACCTGTCTGCGTTTCGCTGCGCGTCCAATATCCGCAAGACTACGAGCGAGCACCTGCTTAAGCTGCCGCTTGGCTACTTTGACACGCACTCCACCGGTGAGCTGCGCCGTATTGTAGACGGATGCGCCGCCTCCACCGAGACCCTGCTCGCGCACATGCTGCCCGATATCGCCGGCGCCACCGCCATGGTCGCAGGCCTGCTCGTGCTGCTTTTCGCCCTCGATTGGCGTTTGGGGGTGGCATGCCTTATCTCGGTCGTCGTTTCGCTTGGCGCCATGGCCACCATGATGAGCGGCAAAGGCGCCGAGTTCATGAAGGCCTACATGGGAGCGCTGGTCAAGATGAACAAGACCGGCACCGAATACGTACGCGGCATCCCCGTGGTCAAGGTGTTTCAGCAGACGGTCTACTCCTTTAAGGCTTTCCACGATGCGATCGCCGAATACGCCGACATGGCACAAAACTATGCGGGCACGTTCTGCCGAGGTCCGCAGGTACTCAATCTTACCGCGCTCAATGGTCTTGTGGCATTCCTGTTGCCCGTGGCGTTGCTGTTGGCGCCGGGCGAGACGGACTTCGCGCATTTTATGGCCAACTTCACGTTTTACGCGATATTTTCGGCCGTGGTGCCGACGGCCATGACCAAGCTCATGTTTGTGGGTGAGGCCTCTCAGATGAGTGCCGATTCGCTGGCTCGCATCCGAAGCGTCATGGATTCCAAGCAGCTCTCCGTGCCCGCCCAACCCAAGCACCCTGTCGGCAACGACGTGCGATTTGAGGATGTGAGCTTTACCTATGAGGGCGCCGAAGCGCCTGCCGTCAACCATGTGAGTTTTAGCGTTTCCGCGGGGAGCACCCTCGCCCTGGTGGGTCCTTCGGGCGGCGGTAAGTCAACCTGCGCAAGCCTGATCCCGCGTTTTTGGGATGTTTCCTCGGGTCGCGTGCTCGTAGGCGGTGTGGACGTTCGCGATATGGATCCACACGAGCTTATGGACCAGGTCGCCTTCGTGTTCCAGACCAACCAGCTGTTCCGGCAAACACTTGCCGATAACGTGCGCGCCTCCAAGCCCACGGCCACTGATGACGAAGTACGTGCGGCCCTCTCCGCAGCTCAGTGCGACGACATTGTGGCCAAGCTCCCACAGGGCATCAACACCATGCTCGGCGCCGGCGGAGCATATCTTTCGGGCGGCGAGGTCCAGCGCGTGGCACTCGCCCGCGCGATCCTTAAAGACGCGCCTATCGTGGTGCTCGATGAGGCCACGGCGTTTGCCGACCCCGAGAACGAGGCGCT
>USNX01000064.1 GCA_900556205.1 uncultured Collinsella sp. | reverse complement strand
CGACAAGGCCATCGACCTGGTCGATGAGGCCGCAAGTCGCCTGCGCATGGAACTCGACAGCATGCCGGTCGAGATCGACGCCACCACGCGTCAGCTCACTCAGCTGCAGATCGAGGAACAGGCGCTCATGAAGGAGACCGACGACGCCTCCAAGGAGCGTCTGGAGGCTCTGCGCCAAGAGATTGCCGAGGTCCAGGAAAAGCTCAACGTGCAAAAGGCCGGCTGGCTCAACCAGAAGAACGCCATCGACCACGTGCAGGAGCTCAAGGGACAGCTCGACGAGGCCAAGAGCGAGGAGGAGCGTGCGACGCGCAACGGCGATTTGGGTCGTGCGTCCGAGCTGCGCTACTCCGTGATTCCGGGCCTGCAGCAGCAGATTCAGGATTCCGAGGCCGCACTCGAGGCGCAGAAGGAGCAGAACGGCGAAGGCTTGAACGAGCAGGTGACCTCCGATGAGATCGCCGAGGTCGTGAGCGCTTGGACCGGCGTGCCCGTCTCCAAGATGATGCAGGGCGAGCTCGACAAGTTGAAGGGCTTGGAGGGTGAGTTGCATAAGCGCGTCATCGGCCAGGACGAGGCCGTCTCCGCCGTCGCCGCAGCTGTGCGCCGCAGCCGTGCGGGCCTCTCCGATCCGGACAAGCCCATCGGCAGCTTCTTCTTCCTGGGTCCCACCGGCGTGGGCAAGACCGAGCTCGCCAAGGCGCTGGCCGAGTGCCTGTTCGACGACGAGCGCGCGCTCGTGCGTATCGACATGTCCGAGTACATGGAGAAGTTCAGCGTCCAGCGTCTGATCGGTGCGCCCCCGGGATACGTGGGTTACGACGAGGGCGGCCAGCTCACCGAGGCCGTGCGCCGTCGTCCGTACTCCGTGATCCTGCTCGACGAGATGGAGAAGGCTCATCCGGATGTCTTTAACGTGCTGTTGCAGGTGCTTGACGACGGCCGTCTGACCGATGGTCAGGGTCGTCAGGTGTCCTTCAAGAACACGATCATCATCATGACGAGCAACGTGGGCTCCAAGGCCATCGCCGACCTGTCCGGTAAGGACGAGGAGGAGATGCGCCATCAGGTCGACGCCGCCATGGCTCAGACCTTCCGCCCCGAGTTCCTCAACCGTATCGACGATATCGTGGTGTTCCATCCGCTCGGTATGGCGCAGATCGAGAAGATCGTCGACATCCAGCTCGCCGACGTCCGCGCACGTCTGGCCAAGGAGCGCATGACGCTTGCCATCACCCCGGCGGCCAAGCAGATGCTCGCCGTGGGCGGCCTGGACCCGGTCTTTGGCGCTCGTCCGCTCAAGCGCCTGGTCCAGCGCGAGGTCGTGGATGCCATCGCCGCCGCCATCATCGACGGTACGGTGCGCGAGGGCGATCAGGTGACGGTCGATGCCGACAAGGACGGCGGCTTTACCGTCGTGTGCGACAACACGCCGGCGGCCACCTACGAGGTCCCCGACGCCGAGTAGATTTTGGGCCATGCCTTAAAATTTGCCAGTCGTCTCTAAACGCCAAGGGCGGCGGATCCAATGGGGTCCGCCGCCCTTTTTCGTGCGACAATCGATGATGTTGAACGGATACGATGCAAGGAGCTATGCAGATGAAAGATGAGAACAAGACGAACGCACCGGCACCCAAGCCCACGTCCAAACCGGCGACCAAGCCGCGCGACCCCTACATCCGCGCCGAGAACGAGGACGATGACGGTTACGACCCCTACAGCGACCGATGCCCCGAGCGCGAGCCGCTGTTCGAAGCCGACCCGTGGCGTTAATAAAGTAGCTAAAAGACCCCCGTCCCAAAAAGACTGCCCTCGCTGCGGCCGGCTAGTCCTGGGCCTTGATGCTGGGCAGCAGAAAAACTTGATTATCTATTAATCAAGTTGCACGCAATCTTGCTCTCTCGCTAATCAAGAATCAGTATAATCTTGATTAGCAAAAGAGCAAGATTGGAGAATCATGGCATTCAACGACTTGGTGGCCCAGAAAATAAAGGACTTTGAGCAACAAGGAGTTCCGCAGGTTTTTGAGCGAGACCTTGATCTGGGAAACCCCCAGGAGCCAAAGCGCGACAACATCGTGAATGTGATTGTGGGAGCTCGCCGTTGCGGAAAGACGTATCGCCTGTATCAGGAGATGCGTCGGCTTCAGGGCCAAGGTGTCGAGTTTGATCGGATGCTCTATTTCAATTTTGAGGATGAGCGTTTGCGTCCGTATGAGCCATCGCTGCTGGCGGACGTGCTCGATACGTTTTATGCGCTCTATCCTGCTGCCCGAACCGAGGGTGCCTACATTTTCTTTGACGAGATCCAGGAAATTCCCGAATGGGGTGCGTTTTTGCGGCGTGTGGTCGATACGGAGAAAGCGACCGTCTATGTGACGGGATCTTCTTCTAAGATGCTGTCCTCAGAACTTAAGAGCGAGTTCAGGGGCCGTTCCCTTGTACGAGAGCTTTTCCCGTTGAGTTTTTCGGAATACGTCCGATATAAGACCGGGAGCGCTCCTGGTCCGGATGCGCCCTTTTCCTCGAGCGACACGGCGTTGCTTCGACATCATCTGGCCGGATATCTTGAGCGAGGGGGATTTATCGCGACACTTGAGCAGACGCCTGCGGACGCGATTCAGCTGCTACAGGAATATGCGTCGCGAACGGTCGCCATGGACGTCGTTGAGCGTTACGACGTTAAGAATCCTCGTTTGGCCTCGCTGTTTCTGACGCGGTGTATGGCATCTTCGGGACGAGAGCTGTCGGTGAACAAGGTGTACAACGAGTTCAAGAGCAGGCAGATACCCGTCAGCCGCAATTCGCTCAGCGATTTACTTGAGTATTACGAGGACGCCTACCTGCTGTTTTCGGTGCCGGAGTTCACGCGTTCACTTGCAAATAATATGCGATCTGCGTCTAAAGTTTACGCTGTCGATCCTGCGATGTTTGGAGCATTCTCTCCCGCATCGGCATTGGATCAGGGCCAGAGGCTCGAGACTGCGGTGTTCAATGCGCTAAGAAGAAGGACTCCCGCGGTGCGGGCCGCATCGGTCTGCCGCCTGCTGATTAAGGAGAAGAATAAAAGCCATGAGGTTGACTTTGTGGCCGGAGATGCGCTTCTTATGCAGGCTTATAACCTGATTCAGGTGAGTGCGGATATGGCAAGCGAGAAAACGCGCGAGCGCGAAATCGCCGCCCTCGATGTCTCGATGGCCCAGTTCGATCTTGGCGAGTCGGAAATCGTTACCATGGATGAGCAGGCCGATATTCCATGCGAACACGGTGTAGTGCACGCTGTGCCCGCATGGAAGTGGCTCCTTGCCTAATCATTTATGGGTCGCGGGTAACTAGTCCTGGGCCTTGATGCTTGGTAGCAGGATCTGGGCAAGGTAGTCGGTCTCGAGTTTGGTCGCGGCGTCGGCCTTGCCGTCTTTGCCGACCAGTACGTTTTTGATCTGACTATACGTATAGCGGTTGCCGGTCGTCAGCTCGACAAGCTCAACGGCCGTGTCCATGGGGTAGGTCGACACGGGATTCTGCGTCCGCCCGTTGATGGTCTGGGGCACCACGTACGGATAGACGGGGCCGCTGGCGTAGACGGTATAACCGTTGCCTAGATTGGCCGCACCCAAAACCGTATCGCCGTCATCGGGCGTAAAGCTCTCGCCCTCGCGCACCGCGACGAGCGTCACGAGCGGCGTATTGGCGTCGTCGCCCAGATAGATGCATAGCGTGCTTCCGTTTTGCCAAGTTGCGACCTTGCCGTACCACTCGACGGGAATATCGAGCTGGTAGAGGTCGGTTGCCTTGTGGCGAGCGTCAGCATCACGGGACGCCTGTGCCTTTTGCGCGCTCACGGCATTGACGGCGGCGTCGCGCCGCGCGGTTGCCGCCTGCTGAAGTATCTTGGCGGCCGCGGCGGAGCTCGCACCGCCTTCCTCGGCATACTTGGCGGCGGCATCGATCTGGTCGTCAGTCACCGTGTCGGCCGAAGGCACCTTGAGCTTAAAGGCGGCCTGGGCACTTAAATCCTGTCCATCGCTCTTAACGGTGACCTGCGTCTTGGTGGTCGGGACGGTATAGACGGTGCCGTCGGCCGCGATGGGGGAGGCGGCGATGGAGAGCGTGTAATCGCCGGGCAGCAGTTTGATGCCGCGGCCGTGCTCGTCAACATAGAGTGTTTCGCTCACGGAGGAGCCATCAGCGTCCTGACCGCTCACCTGTACGGGAATCTTGGAGCCGGTGGAACAGTCGAGGCCCGCGGCATGCACGCCAATCTGCACTGACATCATCGTGTGGGCATTGGCGGCGGCAGCGGCAGCCTGCTCTTGCTGATATCCGTTCCAGGCAGCATAGCCTGCACCGCCGGCGACGAGCGCGACGGCTACGACACCGGCGACCATCAGATTGCGGCGCTTGGGCGACATCTTGCGATGGCGAACCTCGGCCTCGCGTGCCGAGGGAACGGACGGCAGGGGAATATCGCCCATGGCGATGGTCTCGTCCAAGGCTGGTGCGGAACCCAGGCCAGGAAGCTCGCGGGTCAGCGAATCCTCGGCCGGCAAGCTGTCGAGCAAGACGGTTTCCTCGCCCGTGTCGGATTCGGGCTGATTGCCGGCCTCGCTTTCGTCCTCTTCGGCTTCGTCAGGAACGTCTTTGGCGTCGCTGTCTTCGTCCTCGGTGCCTTCGTGTGCCTCGTCCCGCGCGTCGACGGCCGAATCGCTAAACGAGAGCTCGTCTAGTGTGATCTGGTCTAGGCTCTCCAGGGCCTCGGCGCATGCTTCTGCATCTTGGATCGCATCCTCTTGGCCCGTCGTCTCATCTTTCATATATCCCCCAAGCTCAATATCGGGACAACAATGTACCCAAAATTGGGGTCACATAGAGCTGTCAGGCGGTTGGAAATCTGATTTTATCTGTGAGAGAGGTTTTGCATATGTGCGTGAATGCGCGCAACAACAAAAAGCCCCGGAAAGCGGGCGAATCGCTTTCCGGGGCTGCGCATGACGCGCGATTGCGGCATCGGCTAAGTTTGCCTACATCCAAATGTGGACGGAATAAACATGTTACTCGGCGTGTGCGTAATCAACCTTGGCGCGGCGAGCAGTAGCCTTCTCCCAATCGCTGGTGCCCTCAAAGACATCCTGCTTGTAGGGATTGCGGCCGAGCTTCTTGGCGCGGTAGGCGATGTAGATGATCGCGGCGATGTTGGCGACCAGCGCGGCGATCGAGACCGCGGTAGCGGCGCCGGGATCGAGCGTGGAGTGGGTCACAAAGATGGACTCCTCCTGGAAGTACGGGAACACCTGGGCAAACATGCACCAAATGGCCAGCGTAAAGGCGCGGTTCTGGATCCAGCCGCCCTTGTTCCAGATAAAGGCGGCGACGGTGGGCGCCAGCAGCAGCGCAAAGCCGCAGAACCAGGAGTGGGTGGGCAGGCAGTTGTAGGTGTAGCAGAAGTTCCAGATATCGTAGGCGATGATGTAGACCCAGGTCATATCGGGCCACAGCATGTCGGTCTGATCCTCGGAGGCGTAGACGCTCCACCAACCGGTCATGCAGAAGATGTTGATGATACCGGCGATGCCGTTGAACACGTTGTTCCAGCCGGCCAGCTGCGTAGCACCTTCGGAGGTGACCCAGGTGGACTCGCCCAGGACAAAGAAGTGATAGGCGCTCTCGAAGTCGGACACGACGGCGATCATGATGTTGATGGCGACGATCACAAACGGCCATGCGCGGAACCAATGCGCCTTGCCGATCTTGCCCCACTGGTACTTAATGGCAATGAAGCCCCAGCAACCGGCGAGCGCCGCGTATACCTTGGCGTAGTGGAACCAGCTGTTCTGGTACACATGGGTGGGGTTGGTGAGCGCCCACTCGGCGCCCTGCGAAACGCCGACGGCGATGGCGACGCAGTAGATGGTCATGGCCAGCGGAGCCACGCCAAAGATGATGGCCGCGCCCAGCTTGGTGCGGCGGCCGACCTCGTTGAGCACGATCAGGCCGATAAAGACCATGGCCCAGCCGGCCCAGTGGATAAGGGTATCGCTACCCCAAACATCGAACAGCATGCTGCTCTCCTTTCACACGCCCGCGGCCCCTCTTCTGATCGCGGGCAGTTTGGCCAAATGTCGTCAGTTCTGGGGCTTGCGCTCCGGATACTTGGCGGTATAGCCCTCGATGTGGAGCGTCGAGGCGATGATTTCCTTGACCGTCTCGTCGGGCACATCGGGGTGCGTGCGGATATACATCAACAACCCCATGATGAGGGTGTAGAACGTCTCGTAGACATGGTCGATGCGTAGCTCATGATGGGCGACAAAATCCACCACGGTGGTGTCGCAGATATACTGCGCCACGCGCTGGACCACGTTGTGCAAAAAGCCGCCGTAGAGCGCGCCGCTGCTCGAGGTGAGCGTGCTCGGCAGCTCGTGGCCGCTGGCGACCAGGCGCTTAAAGAGCGGGGCGACGGTGTCGAGCGCGCCCTCGATATCGCCGACGGTGCGGTTGGCATTCCACTGCTCGAGCTCGGAGATAAAACCGTCGATTGCCTCGTCCATGACGGCGGTGACGGCGGCGTCCATGTCGGCGAAGTAGTGGTAGAACAATGAACGCGTGCAGCCGGCTCGCTTGGTCACGGCCGATACCGATAGGTGGGACACGCCCAGCTCGGAGCTTACGGTGCGTACGGCATCGAGGATCTCGCGACGGCGTTCGTCGCCCGTCAGGCGTTTTGCCGCGCTATCGGATGCGGGGACGGCATCGACCACAGAGGTATCTGCTGCGTTGTTGCCCATGTTTTGCCGCCTTTCATCCTCTTTTGCCTGACCGTTCGCCTAACAGTCTTGAATATTGTTGACGGTTCGTCAATACTATTTTTGACACAATGTCAACTAATGGCGGGTGAACGGCATGGGGCATGCCCGGCCTGCAAAAAAGAGGGGCGCCGCGGTCTCGCCGGGCTGCGGCAAGAGAAGGGACAA
>USNX01000063.1 GCA_900556205.1 uncultured Collinsella sp. | reverse complement strand
GATCAGGAGTGCTACCTGCGTATTGCCACCGAGCTGCACCTCAAGCGCTGCATCGTCGGTGGTTTTGAGCGCGTGTTCGAGATCGGCCGCATCTTCCGTAACGAGGGCATGGACCTTACCCACAACCCCGAGTTCACCACGATGGAGGCCTACCGTGCCTTCTCTGACCTCGAGGGCATGAAGGCACTCGCCCAGGGTGTCATCAAGGCTGCCAACAAGGCCATCGGCAACCCCGAGGTCATCGAGTACCAGGGCCAGACCATCGACCTTTCTGGTGAGTGGGCCAGCCGTCCCATGACCGACATCGTCTCCGACGTGCTCGGCAAGCAGGTCACCATTGACACGCCGGTCGAGGAGCTTGCTGCCGCCGCGCGCGAGAAGGGCCTGGAGATCAAGCCCGAGTGGACTGCTGGCAAGATCATCGCCGAGATTTACGATGAGCTGGGCGAGGACACCATCGTCAACCCCACGTTCGTGTGCGATTACCCCATCGAGGTCAGCCCGCTTGCCAAGCGCTTTGAGGACGACCCGCGTTTGACTCACCGCTTTGAGCTGGTCATTGCCGGCCACGAGTACGCCAACGCATTCTCCGAGCTCAACGACCCGGTCGACCAGGCTGAACGCTTTGCTGCCCAGATGGCCGAGAAGGCCGGCGGCGACGATGAGGCCATGGAGTATGACGAGGACTACGTGCGCGCCCTCGAGTACGGTATGCCTCCCGCGGGCGGCATTGGCATTGGTATCGACCGCGTGGTCATGCTGCTCACCAACCAGGCTTCCATCCGCGATGTCCTGCTGTTCCCGCACATGAAGCCCGAGAAGGGTTTCCAGTCCGGTGCCGCTGCCGCCAAGGCTGCAGAGGCCGGCAACGCCGCGAGCCCGTTCGTTAAGTCGCTTAAGCCCACGCTCGATTACTCCAAGATCGCCGTTGAGCCGCTGTTCGAGGAGTTCGTCGACTTTGATACCTTCTCCAAGAGCGATTTCCGCGCTGTGAAGGTCAAGGCATGCGAAGCCGTCAAGAAGTCCAAGAAGCTGCTGAACTTTACGCTCGACGACGGTACCGGTACCGACCGCACCATCCTCTCCGGTATTCACGCTTATTACGAGCCCGAGGACCTGGTCGGCAAGACCTTGCTCGCCATCACCAACCTGCCTCCGCGCAAGATGATGGGCATTCCCAGCTGCGGCATGCTCATCAGCGCTATCCACGAGGAGGATGGTGAGGAGCGTCTCAACCTGATCCAGCTCGACGCCTCCATCCCCGCCGGCGCAAAGATGTACTAGGGGGTTACGGCGTTTTACCAAACGGCGTAACCGCTCGACGCTGCGCGCCGCCCAGAGCGACAATTTGTCATTCAAAAGGCAAGGCATGACCAGAAGGTCTATGCCTTGCTTTTTCATGCCAACTTGTTCGCTCTGGACGTCGCTCGCTGTCCGTCCTCTATCTGCGGTGTTGCCCTGGTTGGCACTTAGGGACGTTCCTTTTCTGCCGGCACTTGGGGACAGTCCTTGTCAAGCTATTGGTGCAAGGGAGACGACTACCCAACGGCTATTGAGCACATGGCTCGCATGACAGTCGTCTCTTTTATGTTTCCTTTAGCCGTTGCTGCCTAGGATGGGGGTTAGTCGGTAGGAAGGGAGCGTCTATATGGACGACGCGAGCGAGCGCGCGATTGAAGAGGACATGCTCGATCAGTTCAACTACTTTGATGATGAGGACGAGGAGCTGATCGACCGTCGCGAGCCGGCGCCGCTTGATTCCTTTGATCTGGTCGATGAAGAGGCTGATGAGGTTGAGGGTGAATCAGTGGAGCCCCCACAGCCTTCGCGCCTTGACTCACTGCTTTCGAGAGCCCCCATGCACCACGGCGTTCGTGCCGGCGCGCTCCATATGAAAACTGACTGGCACCAGATCGTGACGGCAGGCGATGAGCTTGCCGTCGATGCGCCGCTCACCGATAAGTCATCCATCATCTGCCGCACCGGCATGCTTATGCTGGCAAGCGGAACGGGTGCCTGGCGCGTGCGCGATACCATGAATCGTGTTGCTGCCGTACTGGGCGTCACGATTCACGTCGACCTGAGTCTTCTGTCGTTTGAGTGCACCTGCATCGAAGATGGTCACTGCTTTAACGAGGTTGTCAGCCTGCCCACAACGGGAGTCAATACCCATCGCATTTGGATGATGGAGAGCTTCTTAAAGGAAATCGAGACGTATGGGCGCCGGTTTACCGTACACGAGTATCACGAGATGCTCAGGACCGTTGAGAGCTCAAAGCCCGATTACTCTCCCTGGCAACAGGGCCTTGCGGCAGCCTGTGCTTGCGGCGCCTTCGTCTTTTTGCTCGGCGGCGGCCCTATCGAGATGGCCTGCGCATTCGTAGGCGCTGGTGTCGGCAACTTTGCTCGCTCCCATATTCTCAAGCAGGGTCTTGGCCAGTTTAGCGCGCTGACGACGGGCGTTGCGCTCGCTTGCGTTTCGTATCTGCTGGCATTGCTCGGCCTTGGCCAGGTCGTACCGGGGGCAATGTCGCACCAAGAAGGCTATATCGGCGCCATGCTCTTTGTGATTCCCGGCTTTCCCCTCATTACGGCAGGCCTCGACATCGCTAAGCTCGATATGCGAAGCGGCATCGAGCGTCTTTCGTATGCCGTGTCGATTATTGTGATGGCGACCCTTGTGGGCTGGATGGTTGCCGAGTGTGTGGGACTGGCGCCGGATGACTTCGCCCCGCTCGGCCTCTCACCGTTGGCTCTTACGCTCTTGCGCATACTGATGAGCTTTATCGGCGTATTCGGCTTCTCGGTGATGTTCAACAGCCCGGTAAAGATGGCAGCGGCGGCAGGGCTCATCGGCGCCGTGTCCAATACCTTGCGCCTTACGCTTGTCGATGCGCCGACGATGATTCCCTTCCTGGGCCTCAGTGCGGGAATGCCTCCCGAGGCGGCTGCATTTATCGGGGCGCTCGTATCGGGCCTGCTGGCAAGCTTGGCCGAAGTCAAGCTCACCTACCCGCGCATCGCTCTCACGGTGCCTTCGATTGTCATTATGGTGCCCGGTCTGTATCTCTACCGCTCTATGTACTACATGTGCACCTTCGACACGGTCAATATGCTCGGCTGGTTTGTGCGCGCGGTGCTCATCGTGGCGTTTCTGCCCGTTGGCTTGGGCGTGGCGAGAACTCTCACCGACCCTCGCTGGCGCCACACCAGCTAATTGGTGCAAGGGGGGGACAGATTACTTTGCACCAAATGAGTTGCGGTGAAATAGGGACTGAATTGCTGCTTAAAGGGTCAAAACAGTCCGTATTCCACCGCAACATATGGGGTCGGGGGATTATTGGTGCCCTGCATCTTCATAAACTCAACGCTTACGAAGCGCGCGCCGTTCGTGTTAGGGTAGTTCCACCACATAAGTAGTCGCAGACGCACGTACCACGGGCGGGCGAGATGAAGTCCCAACAGCTCCATCTTGCCCGCCCGTTTTTGTTGCGTGGTGCCGCGGCGTAACACAGAAAGGAATCTGCCCTTCATGCCTATCAACAAACGAGAGAGCCTGCTGTTCACCTTTATCATGTGCTTTTGCATGGTGCTCTGGATGAGCATCTACAACGTTGCCCTGCAGCACGGGGCCATCAACGGCGAGGTCGTTGCCGCTGCGTGGCTCGGCTTCCCCGTTGCCTACATTTTTGCCATGTGCTGCGACTGGTTCGTCGCCAGCCCGCTCGCCAAGGGTTTCGCCTTTAAGTACTTGGTCACGCCGGGCAAGAGCTCGCCACTTGCCATGACGCTCGCCGTCAGCTCCTGCATGGTCGTTCCCATGGTCATCATCATGTCGCTGTACGGTGCCTGTGAGGGTCTGACGCACATGCCCGGCGGCATCCTTGCGAACCTGTATTCCGTGCCCGCGATCTGGATGATCAACATCCCGCATAATTTTGTGATGGCGCTGCCGTGGAACCTTTTGGTAGCCGGTCCGATTTCCCGCTTCGTCTTCCGTCGCGCTTTCCCTGTGGGGACGGTTTTCGAGGAGGAGCATGCCGAGCTCTTGGAGCAGGCTATGGCTCCTGAGTGCGAGTAGCTCGCTTAGGGATCTGCTGAGCGCGGGCGACTTGCTTGGTTGGAGCCCTAAGCGTGGATAGCTCTCTCGGCGACATCGCGGGCGTGAGCGGTGCGCATGACCGGAGGGCCCGTGCTGCTCCGTTGCCCGACGTGCTAGCGCGCAGAACAATCTGTTGGTGCATTCGGCGGCTGCTGAAGCGTTTCGGCAGCCGCTTTTTATACGGAGTTTAAATACAACAGTCTGTTGTATTACGTAGAGTGGTATATCTCTAGCGGGAAAAATGCGAGAGACGGAGCATTATGGCGTTGCTAGTAGGACTGGACGTAGGGTCGACGACGACCAAAGTTTACGCGATGCACGAGGATATGACCGAGGCGTGGTGGGGATATCGCCGCCACGGGGCGTGTCAGACAGCGAGCGTGCGCGCCATGCTCGGCGAGCTCGCCGAGCGCTTTCCCCATGAGTCGCTGCGCGTTGCGGTGACCGGCTCGGGTGCGCGCGATATCGCGACCGCGCTGGGCGCCTCGTACGTTCAGGAGGTGGTCGCCAACGCGCTCGCGATCAGCAGGTTCTATCCGCAGACGCGCTGCGCCATCGAGCTGGGCGGCCAAGACGCCAAGATGATCTTCTTCCGCACCAACGATAAGGGAGACATCGAGGTTGCCGACATGCGCATGAACGGCTCGTGCGCAGGCGGTACCGGTGCATTTATCGACGAGATGGCAAAGCTCATGGGGGTCGGCACCGAATCGGGCGAGTTCGAGCAGCTCGCAAGCCGGGGAACGACCGTCCACGAGGTCTCGGGCCGCTGCGGCGTGTACGCAAAGACCGATATCCAGCCGCTGCTCAACGAGGGCATTCCTGCCACCGACCTGGCGCTTTCGGCGCTTCACGCGGTCGCCCGCCAAACGATCGGCGGTCTGGCCCAGGGTATCGACATCGAGCCACCGGTAATCTTCGAGGGCGGTACGCTCGCCTACAACCCCACACTGGTCCGCGTGTTCCGGGAGCAACTGAATCTATCGGACGATCAGGTTATCGTCCCGCGCGATCCGCAGATCATGGTCGCGCGCGGTGCCGCCCTGTCGCTGACCGACATGTTCGCATCGTCCCAACCGATCGACCTTCCCGACGCTTTTGTCCGGCTGGATAAGCTCGAGACGGTCGCGCCCGCAAGCGGGGAGGGACGTCTTGCCCAGCCCTTTTTTGCCACACCTGCCGAGCAGGCGGATTTTACGGCACGCCATGGCAAAGAGACGCCGGCAAAGGGTCCGGATGCGTATGCGCCCGGAGAGACGGTGCGTGTGGCGCTCGGTATCGATTCGGGGAGCACGACGACCAAGTTCGCCCTGGTCGATGAGGCGGGTGAGCTTGTCGATTCGTTCTACGCGTCTAATAACGGCAGACCGCTCGACGTCGCCCAACAGGGTCTTGTCAGCTTGAAGAACCGCTGGGAGACAGCGGGAGTCACGCTTGCGATCGATGCCGTGGGCACCACGGGATACGGCGAGGAGCTTTTCGCGCGCGCGTTCCACGCCGACTACCATACGGTCGAGACGGTCGCGCACGCCCGCGCCGCGTGCGCATGCGTTCCCGATGCGACCTTCGTGCTCGACATCGGCGGACAGGATATGAAGGCCATCTGGCTCAACCACGGCGTGCTGACCGATATCGTCGTCAACGAGGCGTGCTCTGCGGGCTGCGGCTCGTTCCTCGAGGGTTTTGCCAAAAACCTCGGAATAGCCGTTGAGGATATCGCGACCGAGGCATTTTCGTCCAAAGCCCCCGCCGTTCTCGGCAGCCGCTGCACGGTGTTCATGAACAGCAGCGTCGTTTCCGAGCAGCGGCGCGGTAAGGGTCCGGGCGACATCATGGCCGGTCTCTGCCGTTCGATTATCGAGAACGTGTTCACCAAGGTCATTCGCGTTTCAAATCTCAACCGTCTGGGCGACAAAGTCGTCGTCCAGGGCGGCACGTTCCGAAACGACGCGGTGCTGCGCGCATTCGAGCAGTATCTGGGCAAACCCGTCACGCGTGCGCCCCACCCGGGGCTGATGGGCGCTATCGGTATCGCCCTGCTCGCGCGCGAGGAATGCCGCAAGGGCGACGCCGGCACGTCGTTTATCGGGCTCGATGCCGTGGAGCGCTTCGAGCATCGCGAGTTCGGCGGCGTTACCTGCCGTCGGTGCAACAACCGCTGCCAGCGCGCGGTCGTGGCATTTGGCGACGGCTCGCTTTACGTCACGGGCAATCGCTGCCCGCGCGGCGGCGCCATCTCATGGGATGAGCTCGTGCGCGAGGTTCCCGCGGCGGAGGAGCTGCGTCCGCAGGGTGCTTGCGAGGCACAGGCACCCGGCACGGGGCGCGACCGGACCGCGGCTGCCCCCAATCTCTTTGTCGACCGCGAGAAGCTGCTGTTCGAGTCGTACCCCACGGTTCCCGTCTGCGGGGGGCGCGATGTCACGATCGGCATTCCCCGTGTGCTCGAGTTCTGGGACACCATGCCGTTCTGGTCGACGTTCTTCAGCACGCTCGGCTTTAAGGTGCGCGTCTCGGGACGCAGCACCAAGGCGATGTACGAGCGCGGTCTGGCGCACGTCACATCCGACACCGTGTGCTTCCCGGCCAAGCTCGTCCACGGGCACATCCGCAATCTCGTCGACGCCGGCGTCGACCGCATCTTCATGCCCATCATCACGACGGTGCCCACCGAAAACACCGCCTCTACCAGCGAGTGGATGTGCGCCGTCGTAAAGGGATACCCCTACGTGATGCGCAATTCCGATAACCCGGAGGAGCGTTTCGGCGTTCCGTTCGATACGCCGCTGTTCCACTGGTACGACGAGGGCGACCGAAACCGCCAGCTCAAGGCGTGGTGCAAGGAGACCTTCGATATCGATGCCGACCTGGTTGCCAAGGCGACCGAGCAGGCGGAC
>USNX01000062.1 GCA_900556205.1 uncultured Collinsella sp. | reverse complement strand
ATGAGGATATCGGCGTAGCAGCAGGTTTTGTCATACAGCGAACGTGCGGCTTCACTGAGCGGGATGCGCGCGTTGTTGGCGATCTCGATGCCCTGGCCGCCCTCGTCGCGGGGGAGCGAGATAAGCATGGAGGTCTGTACTTCGAAGGGCGAGGCGGCCTGCCCCGTCATGTGCTCGGCCGCCCAGCGCAGTTGTTTGACGCCGCGCAGGCCTGCGGCTTGCTTGGCGAACGCGGCGATATCCGTTGCGGTAAGAAGCGGCGTGCGCTTCCACAAGTTGGTGTCATTGCCCTTGGTGTCGTTAACTCGCTCCCACCCGCAGTTGGGTGGAATGAACTTAAGCGAAATAGCTTCATCGAGTTGTTGTTGCGTTCGCTCGCAGGGCTTAAACACTGCAAAGGAGCCGCACATCTCGTAGCAAGCCATGAGTAACTGGTTGCGTGAAACCTGCGTAGCAAGGTTGAGCAGCGTGAACTCCGGTGACGTGACATCAAACCTATGTTCAGTCTGCCTAAACGACCCCGGAGGTGGTTCTTGGGTCAGGAGGTGCGATTTAAACAGGCTTCGCGACCCGGATTGTGCCCGAGTGAATACAAGCCTGTGAAGTGGTGCGTGAAGCAGGTCTTTTACAACTGCATGACTTCCGAGGCCACAACATCTGCGATCCATATTGCCAAGGCTAATGGCGGGGTAAAGGCCTAATACCTGCGGCGGGATGCGGCAATAGTTAAAGGCGGATTGCCCACAAAGCGTCAGGTCCATAATGCCCTCCTGGCCGAAATCATCTCTTTGAAGCGAGTGATGCCAGCGTCAATCCGGAAGTATGCGGCAAAATCTGAACCCTATGAGCGGACCTTGCTTTTGAGGCTAGTTTATCAGGCATTTTGTTGCGAAAAAACAGGGTGTGCTCGGAGGTTCCAGAATTTGCCGCATGCTTCCGAAAACCAGGTCGATTTGGTTCTTGCTAAAACGATTTATCAGCCCTGTGTGAGGTGTGGGTTTGCCACCGGGCGAACACTTTTAGCGCTTGGGGCTTTATTTTTTGGGCCTCGAAGGGTGGATTTCGCGCTTTTGGTAAAGAAATGAGTGCGTGTTTTGCCGTGCGGCGGCATTGGCACAGAAAAAAGGCCCGGAAGGCGAAGCCTTCCGGGCCCTTTGCAATGCAAGTATGCTTGCAAGTTCGTTTTAGCGCACCTGAGCGACGTAAGCGACGTTGGTCGAGGAGACCTTGTCCTCGAGCTGGACGCTCATGCGGGGATCGCCGGCGGTAGCGACGGTCAGGTCGCCGGCCTCGACGTAGCCGAGCTCCTTAGCGGTCTCGATCGCCTTGACGATCGTGCCGTTGACGGTGCCCTGGGTAATCTCGGCCTGATGCGGGATAACGCCCCAGTACATGATCATCTGCTGGACGGCCCACTCGTGGCGGGAGAACGCGCAGATCGGCATGTTGGGACGGAAGTGCGAAATCAGGCGAGCGGTACGACCGGTGGTCGTCGGCACGGTGATGCACTTGGCGCCAACGGTGGTGGCCATGTTCACAGCGGACATACCCACAACGTTGTTAACAACGCGGGTGCCATGAGCGTCGGCCGGAACCTCGAGCGGAGCGTGGGCCGGGAGGTACTTCTCGGCCTCGAGAGCAATGCTGGCCTGCATCTTGACGGCCTCGACCGGGTACTTACCGGCAGCGGACTCGCCAGAGAGCATAACGGCGTCGGTGCCGTCGTAAATGGCGTTAGCAACGTCGGCAACCTCGGCGCGCGTCGGGCGCGGGTTCTGCTGCATGGAGTCGAGCATCTGCGTAGCGGTGATAACGGGCTTGTAGGCCGCATTGCACTTAGCGATGATCTCCTTTTGGATGTGGGGAACGAGCTCGGGCTTAATCTCGATGCCCAGGTCGCCACGGGCGACCATGATGCCGTCGGAAGCCTCGAGGATCTCGTCGAAGTTCTCGACGCCCAGGGCGCACTCGATCTTCGGGAAAATCGTCACGTGCTCGCCACCGTTCTCGCGGCAAAGCTTGCGAATGCCGCGGACGGACTCGCCGTCACGGATGAAGGAAGCGGCGATGTAGTCGATGTTCTCGGTCAGGCCAAAGAGGATGTCCTGACGATCGCGCTCGGTGATAGCGGGCAGCGAGATGTTGACGTTGGGCATGTTGACGCCCTTGCGCTCGCCGATCAGGCCGTCGTTCTTAACGACGCAGGTCATGTCCTGGCCGTCGACGGACTCGACCTCGAGGGCAACCAGACCATCATCGATCAGGATAAGGGAGCCCTTCTCGACCTCGGAGGGCAGAGCCAGGTAGTCGAGGGAGATGTGCTCAGCGGTGCCGTGGAAATCCTCGGACGTGGGCTGAGCGGTGACGACGATCTTATCGCCGGTCTTGACGGCAACCTTCTTGCCGTCGACCAGAAGGCCGGTGCGGACCTCGGGGCCCTTGGTGTCGAGCAGGATGCCGACGGGCAGACCGAGCTCCTTGGAAATACGACGGACGCGCTCGATGCGACCGTGGTGCTCGTCGTAGGATCCGTGCGAGAAGTTAAAACGGGCGACGTTCATGCCCGCCTTGATCATCTCGCGGATGGTCTCGTCGCTATCGCAGGCGGGACCCATGGTGCATACAATCTTGGTGCGCTTGTACATTCAGACCTCCATCTGACATCGTCTTGCGCTGATAGATAAACCATAAGAAATAAAACTGAGATGATTATAACGAAATGCCGACCGAATACCCCAAAAAATCGACCGTATGCCGAATTAGAAGTTCATTTTTTGCGAATAAACGGTATATGCAAAAACTTTACCAACCGTTCTAACCGCTGCTATCTGGGCGATATTTCAGTTTGATGATGCACCGAAGAAAAAACGTTTTATCAATGTCGAACATCATACGGTCTGCATCGTTGCACTCGAGCCGTGTTTCCAATTGGAATGTTTTGGCTAGACGCGCCGCTTTGGGGTACCATAGCTCCACTATCAACTGCCGCTCAGCACGGCAGCCTTGATGAGCCCTTGCCCTTCTCCTGGGAATTATGATCGGGCATCAATCTGCTGAGTGGCCCGAATCCCAGGAGGGGACTCTATATGCAAAAGGAATACCTGTCCGCCGCGGCGGAGGTACTCAGCGACCAAGGTGTCGATGAGAACCTCGGCCTGAGCAACGACGAGGCGTCGTCGCGCCTCGCCAAGACAGGCCCTAACAAGCTCGAGGAAGCCGAGAAGACGCCGTTGTGGAAGCGCTTCTTTGAGCAGATGGCCGACCCCATGGTCATCATGCTGATCGTTGCCGCCGTCATCAGTGCACTCACGGGCATGGTCAAGGGTGAGGCGGACTTTGCCGACGTCGCCATCATCATGTTCGTCGTTATCGTCAACTCGGTGCTGGGCGTGGTTCAGGAGGCCAAGAGCGAGGAAGCTCTCGAGGCATTGCAGGAGATGAGCGCGGCGCAGTCCAAGGTTCTGCGCGACGGCAAGCTCGTGCACCTGCCGAGTGCCGAGCTCGTGCCTGGCGATGTGATCATGCTCGAGGCGGGCGACTCCGTCCCGGCCGACTGCCGCGTGCTCGAGAGCGCCACGATGAAGATCGAAGAGGCTGCACTCACCGGCGAGTCCGTGCCTGTCGAGAAGCATGCCAACGTGATCGAGCTCGCCACCGGCACCGACGACGTGCCGCTCGGCGACCGCAAGAACATGTGCTACATGGGTTCCACCGTGGTGTACGGTCGCGGTCGCGCCGTCGTGGTCGGTACCGGTATGAACACCGAGATGGGCAAGATTGCCGGCGCCCTGGCCGAGGCCAAGGAAGAGCTCACGCCGCTGCAGGTGAAGCTTGCCGAGCTCAGCCGCATCCTCACCATCATGGTTATCGTCATCTGCGTCGTCATCTTTGGCGTTGATATCATCCGCCACGGCGTGGGCAACGTCCTTACCGACCCGACCGCCCTGCTCGATACCTTTATGGTTGCCGTCTCGCTCGCCGTCGCTGCCATCCCCGAGGGCCTGGTCGCCGTCGTGACCATCGTGCTGTCGCTTGGCGTGACCAAGATGGCCAAGCGCCAGGCAATCATCCGCAAGCTCTCTGCCGTCGAGACTCTCGGCTGCACGCAGACCATCTGCTCCGACAAGACCGGTACCCTTACCCAAAACAAGATGACCGTCGTCAAGCACGAGCTCGCCGCGCCTAAGGAGAAGTTCCTGGCCGGCATGGCTCTGTGCTCCGATGCCCAGTGGGACGAGGAGCTGGGCGAGGCCGTGGGCGAGCCGACTGAGTGCGCGCTCGTCAACGACGCCGGCAAGGCGGGCCTCACCGGCCTGACCGCCGAGCACCCGCGTGTGGGCGAGGCCCCGTTCGACTCGGGCCGTAAGATGATGTCCGTGGTCGTCGAGACCCTGGACGGCGAGTATGAGCAGTACACCAAGGGCGCGCCCGACGTGGTGATCGGCCTGTGCACCCATATCTACGACGGCGACAAGGTCGTTCCGCTGACCGAGGAGCGTCGCGCCGAGCTCGTGGCCGCCAACAAGGCCATGGCCGACGAGGCCCTGCGCGTGCTGGCGCTGGCAAGCCGCACCTACACCGAGGTCCCGAGCGACTGCAGCCCCGCTGCGCTCGAGCACGACCTGGTCTTCTGCGGCCTGTCCGGCATGATTGACCCTGTCCGCCCCGAGGTCGCCGACGCCATCCGCGAGGCCCACGATGCCGGTATTCGCACCGTCATGATCACGGGCGACCACATCGACACCGCCGTGGCCATCGCCAAGCAGCTGGGCATCGTCACCGATCGCAACCATGCCATCACCGGTGCCGACCTCGATCGCATGAGCGACGAGGAACTCGACGCGCACATCGAGGACTACGGCGTGTACGCCCGCGTCCAACCCGAGCACAAGACACGCATCGTCGAGGCTTGGAAGTCGCGCGACCAGATCGTGGCCATGACGGGCGACGGCGTCAACGACGCCCCGTCCATCAAGCGCGCCGACATCGGCGTGGGCATGGGCATTACTGGTACCGACGTCACCAAGAACGTCGCCGACATGGTGCTCGCCGACGACAATTTCGCCACCATCATCGGTGCCTGCGAAGAGGGCCGTCGTATCTACGACAACATTCGTAAGGTCATCCAGTTCCTGCTTTCGGCTAACCTTGCCGAGGTCTTCTCGGTGTTTATCGCCACGCTCATCGGCTTTACCATCTTCCAGCCGGTGCAGCTGCTGTGGGTGAACCTGGTCACCGACTGCTTCCCCGCGCTCGCGCTGGGCATGGAGGATGCCGAGGGTGACATCATGAAGCGCAAGCCGCGCAACGCCAAGGACGGTGTCTTTGCCGGTCACATGGGCCTGGACTGCGTGGTCCAGGGTCTGATCATCACCGTGCTGGTGCTGGCGAGCTTCTTTGTGGGCGTGTACTTTGACATGGGCTACATCCACATCGCCGATATGATCGCCGGCAATGCCGACGAGGAAGGCGTGATGATGGCGTTCATCACGCTCAACATGGTCGAGATTTTCCACTGCTTCAATATGCGCAGCCGTCGTGCGTCGCTGTTCACCATGAAGAAGCAGAACAAGTGGCTGTGGGCTTCTGCCGCGCTGGCACTGGTGTTGACGGTGATCGTGACCGTGCAGCCGACGCTTGCCGAGATGTTCTTTGGCCCTGTGACGCTTGAGCTCAAGGGCGTTCTTGCCGCGCTGGGCCTGGCCTTCCTGATCATCCCGTTGATGGAGATCTACAAGGCGATCATGCGCGCGGTCGAGAAGGAGTAAGTTAACCTGTCCGGGCCCGCCCCACGCCCTTTCTCCCTCACTGGTCCTCGCGCTTCGCGCTGCGGGATCGTTCGGGAGAAAGGGCTTCCGGGGCGGGCCCTGCGGTATCCTTGCTGGCTTTTCTCCCGCGCGGATGATAAAGGGCTGAGGGAAAGTGTG
Organism: uncultured Collinsella sp.; assembly: GCA_900556205.1. GTDB lineage: Bacteria > Actinomycetota > Coriobacteriia > Coriobacteriales > Coriobacteriaceae > Collinsella. Next base: position 1,084 of record USNX01000062.1, on the reverse strand, counting down.
TGAGTCGGTCGAGCAGTTGCTCGACCGACTCTTTTTTATGGGTAAAATACCTGCTCAGTTGTGTGGTTTTGTGCTGGGAGGCGTTTGTGGCTAAGGCTAAGGCTAAGGCGAAGAAAAAGACGACGGGGGCGCGGGCTAAGCGTGATCGTCGTCGGAAGCTTGCGACCGAGGCTCTCGCGTCTGCCGAGGAGTTGCTGGCAAGCGTGCCGGGACTTGACGCGCTGCAGGATGTCCCGGCGTTTGATGACCTGCCGGTCGATGGGGCTCAGCGGGCGGCATTTGACGACTTTTGCGCACATGCTGAGGAGCCCGAGCAGATGCAGCTTGGCGCCGTGGTGCGCTTAGATCGCGGGTTTCCGCTGGTGGCGACGGCCGACGATACCTTTCGTGCCGAGCATGCCGTGGGGTTTGCCAAGTCGCGCGGCGAGGACGAGGTGCTGCTGCCCGCCGTGGGCGACCGTGTGGCGGTGCGCCGCGCTCCCGGGCACGATATGGGCGTGATTGAGTGCGTTCTGCCGCGCCGTACGAGCTTTGAGCGTTGGCGCGGCCGTGCCCGTGGAGAGCGTCAGGTGCTCTGCTCCAACGTGGATAGCGTGCTAATCGTGCAGGCGCTCGGTGCCGGTGAGGTGCTGCTCGACCGCGTGGCGCGCTCGCTGGTGTTGGCGCTCGACTGCGATGCCGAACCGGTGGTGGTGCTCACCAAAGCTGACCGCTGCGATGCCGAGGAGCTCGAGCGCGATCTGGACCGCGTGCGCCGCCTGGTAGGTCCGGACGTGCGCGTGATCGTGACGTCCTCTGCCGAGGGCCGCGGCCTGGACGGGGTCCGTGCCTGCGTGCCTGCCGGGAGCTGCGCCATGATTCTGGGCGAGTCGGGTGCCGGCAAGTCGACGCTGCTCAATGCACTGCTGGGCCACGATACGTTGGCGACCGGCGGTGTGCGCGAGCGCGACGACCAGGGCCGTCACACTACCGTCGCGCGCGTGATGGTGGCGCTGCCGGGCGACGCCGGTGTGATCGCCGATGCCCCGGGCCTGCGCAGCCTACCGCTCGTGGGTCACGAGCGGGGTCTGGCGCGCGCCTTCCC
>USNX01000061.1 GCA_900556205.1 uncultured Collinsella sp. | reverse complement strand
AGCCGAAGGCCACTTAATGTGGCCTTCGAGCGAGCCCAGGACCTGACCGAGCAAAAATCAAACGGCCGGCCCCGGGCATGGCGACGAGATAGATTAACGAGCCGCCAAGATGGCGTCGATGAGCGTCAGTACGCCCCCGTCGTTGTTGCTCGGAATGCGCCACTTGGCGTGCGCATTCATATGCTCCTCGGCGTTGTCCACGACAAAGCTGTGTCCGACGCGCTCAAGCATGGGGATGTCATTGTAGGTATCGCCCACGGCAGCGGCATCGGCGATATCGATGCCCAGGTGCTCGCACAGGTGCGCGACGCCGGCGCCCTTGTCGACACTCAGGTTCATAAAGTCGATCCACTCGCGCCCGGCGTTGGTGACGTAGAGCTTGTCCGAGAACTCGGGGCTATAGGTCTCGCGGAATGCGGGCTCGGCGTCGTAGCCGGGGAAGAAGACCGAAATCTTGTTGGACTCGAAATCAATGCCCTCAAAGCTGTCGACGTAGTTGATTGTGTTGTAGTAGACGCTGATCTCGTCGTGGTACTGATGGTCGCGGGCAAGCACGTAGAACTCGTCGAAGCAGCACAGGACTGGGACAGCGCGAGGATCCTCCGAGGCACGGTTCAAGACCTGCTGATACAGCTTCACGTCAATATTGCTCTTATAGATATAGCTGCCGCGATAGATCACGCACGCTCCGTTGTCGGGACAAAAGGCGAGGCGGTTCTTGATGCCCTCGAACATCTCCTCGAGCTTGGGGGCGGGACGTCCGCTGGCGGGGCAGAATACGATGCCGGCGTCGGCGAGCTTGTCCAGGCGCTCATCAAGACCCTGGGGCAGCACACGCTCGTCGGTCAGCAGCGTCTTGTCCATATCGACGGCGAGAATCTTAATGTTGCCGATGTTGGCGTCCGATTCGTAAGTTTGCATAAAAATGCGCCTTTCGTTTCGAGATTGTTTCAGACGTTATAACCATCAACTAGTAGTCGAGCGTATTTTCGCAGGAATGGTGCGTATTTGCACCACGCTTCACAAAGTAATGAAAAAACTTTTCAGAAATTTGAATTTGTCGCTTGTGCTGCGGGCACTTTAGCGTAATATAGCGACCATCGAAAACGGAGACGGAAAAACAACCGCTTACCGAGTAAAAGGTACCGTTTACGATATTTGAATTGCGCCCGGCGATACGTGAAAGGAGAGGCAGATGCAGTTCGTAAAGATCATCACCACTGCAGACAATGCCATCCGACGCCAGCGCGCAATTTCCCGACGACGATAACAATCGTCTCTGTCCGCATGGGGCGAATTGCCTCAACAGAGTCATTTTGAGGTCGTTGGGTTTTAGCACGACATTGCTGCATGTTTCTAGGGCATGTATGTGCTGATTTTTGCTATTTAACCTGATATTGCACGGTATATGACCTTGAAATGACTTGCAACTGACCGATGTTCTAACTAGCTACCAAGGGCGAAAGGAAACAGCCATGAGCAAGGAAAAAGTCGTTCTCGCATATTCCGGTGGTCTTGATACATCCGTATGTGTCAAGTGGCTCCAGGACGAGAAGAATCTCGATGTCGTTTGCGTCTGCGGCAACGTGGGCCAGGAAGAGACCGGACTGGATGCCAAGAAGCAGAAGGCGCTCGACCTGGGCGTTCTCGATTGCCAGGTGCTCGACCTGCGCGACGAGTTCTCCGATGAGTTCCTGACCAAAGCCATCGCCGCAAACTCCATGTACGAGAATAAGTATCCGCTGCTCTCCGCCCTGTCTCGCCCGCTGCTTGCCAAGAAGCTTGTCGAGGTCGCCCACGAGTTTGGCGCGACCTACGTCGCCCACGGCTGCACTGGCAAAGGTAACGATCAGGTCCGTTTTGAGGCCGCCGTCAAGGCCCTCGACCCCGAGCTCAAGGTTATCGCCCCGGTTCGCGAGTGGGATCTGAAGTGCCGTCCCGACGAGGTCGCCTATGCCCACGCCCACAACGTGCCGGTTCCCGAGGGTGCCAACGATAACCCCTATTCCATTGACGACAACCTGTGGGGTCGTGCCGTTGAGTGCGGCCACCTGGAGGATCCCTGGAACGAGCCGCTCGACGACGCCTGGGTTATGACCAAGAATCCCGAGGACACGCCCGACACCCCGACGTATACCGAGATTGAGTTTGAGGCGGGCAAGCCCGTCGCCGTCGACGGCAAGAAGATGAAGCTCTCCGAGATCGTCATCGCCCTCAACAAGATTTCGGGCGATAACGGCTTTGGTCGCCTGGACCTGGTCGAGGATCGTCTGGTGGGCCTCAAGAGCCGCGAGTGCTATGAGGTTCCCGGCGCCCTGACGCTCATCACCGCCCACAAGGCACTCGAGGATATCTGCGTCGAGGGCGACCTGCTCAAGACCAAGATCAAACTCGAGCAGGATTGGGCGACCGCCGTGTACAACGGCCAGTGGTACAGCCCGCTCAAGAACGCGCTCGACGCCTTTATGGCCGACACCCAGAAGTTCGTGACCGGCACCGTCCGCTTGAAATTCTTTAAGGGCAATTGCCATGTCGTTGGCCGCAAGAGCCCCTTCAGCCTCTACGACTACGGTCTGGCCACCTACGACCGCGACACCACGTTTGACGAGAAGGCCAGCGCCGGCTTTATCGAGATCGATACGCTGTCGCTCAAGACGTGGGCTAAGGTCCAGGGTCCCAGCTCTGCTGCCGCCCAGGCCTAGCGCCTCCTTTCCTTGGTATTCGCGCGGCCCATCCGCGTGATACATAACGGGCGCACGGGGTCCCTACCTTTCGTTATGCTTGCTGACACTTCTTAACATCGGTGGCCCCTACGTTCCGCCCGCATATATGACGCCGCGACTGCGGCTGAGTCCGAGCCCCGCCGGGGTTGTCCGGCGGGGCTCCTTCTATCAATTTGGCGGCTCTGCGCCTATATATATGAGGAGTATCCATTATGTTCAATGCTGTCGTGCATGCTTTACTTGCCCTCGCGCCCGAGCTCGATGCTGCAAAGGTCGAGGACGTCCCTATGAGCCTGAAGGCTTGGATTGACGGTTCGCAGGGCAACATCCGGAGGGAGACGTTGGGCGCCAAGTGCATGGTGCGTCACTTCTTTGCAAATTAGCTATATGGCCTCGCGCACGGTGGGGAATATGCAAAACTAGCGGTTGAAAAATCGCTTTAGCGATATGGCGCATTGCTTTGGGCGCTTGTTTTGGTATTTGGAGAAAGGGGACGGTCCCATGGCTCTTTGGGGTGGTCGTTTTGAGGCGGGCGTGGCCGAGGTCACGCAGGAGTTTGGTGCGTCGCTGCCGGTCGACAAGCATCTCTATAAGCAGGATATTGCCGGTTCCAAGGCGCATGCCAAGATGTTGGCCGCACGGGGCATCATCAGCGCCGAGGATGAGCAGTCGATTGCCAAGGGCCTGACCGGAATCGAGCAGGATATCGATGCCGGCAACTTTACCTTCGATATCAATGACGAGGACATCCATATGTCCATCGAGAGTGAGCTGACGCGCCGCATCGGCGAGGCGGGTAAGCGCCTGCACACCGGCCGTTCGCGCAACGACCAGGTGGCGACCGATACCCACTTGGGCGTCAAGGCGCTGGCAAAGGAGCTCATGGAGGCCAATCTGCAGCTGCGTCACGTGCTCGTGGATGCTGCGAAGAAGTATGACAGGGTCATCCTGCCGGGCTACACGCATATGCAGCACGCTCAGCCCGTGCTGCTGTCGCATCATCTGCTGGCATATTCCTGGATGTTCGCGCGTGACTTTACGCGCCTGAAGGCCGCCTTTGATGCCGCCGACAACTGTCCACTAGGTGCTGCCGCGCTTGCCGGTACGAGCTATCCGCTCGATCGCCAGATGACGGCTGCCGAACTTGGCTTTGCGGGCGTGATTCCCAACTCGCTCGATGCGGTTTCCGACCGTGATTTCCTGCTCGACCTGCATTACGCCGGCTCCGTCATGGCCATGCACCTGTCGCGTCTTTCCGAGGAGATCGTGCTGTGGTCGAGCTCCGAATTTGGCTTTATCACGCTTTCAGACTCTTACTCCACCGGCTCGTCTATCATGCCGCAGAAGAAGAACCCCGACTTTGCCGAGCTTATCCGCGGCAAGAGCGGTCGCGTGTACGGCAACCTGGTGCAGTTGCTCGTGACCATGAAGGGCTTGCCGCTCGCCTATAACAAGGACTTGCAGGAGGACAAGGAGGGCGCGCTCGATACCGCCCATACGCTCATGCAGTGCCTGTCCGTTATGGCCGGAATGATTTCGACTTGGACCGTCAACGAGGATGCCATGGCGCGCGAGTGCGGCGTGGGACACCTTGCCGCCACCGATGTTGCCGATTACCTGGCCAAGCGTGGCCTGCCGTTCCGCGAGGCACATGCCGTGGTGGGGCATCTGGTCCTGATGTGCGAGAAGCGCGGCTGTAATCTTGAGGACCTGCCGTTTGAGGTGTTCCAGGAGGCAAGCCCGCTCTTTGAGCGCGACATTACCGAGGCGCTCGACATCCCGTCGATTGTCGCCGCGCGCACGACCGAGGGCGGCACCGCTCCTGCCGCCGTTGCCGCGCAGCTGCAGCGTGCCGAGTCACAGCTCGTGGCCGACGAGGGCGCGTTTGGATCGCTGACCAAGGTAGTCGAGATGGGACACGGGGCAAAGTAGGGGTTTGGCTGAAGCCGTATTGCCCTTTTATCGATAAATCGTTTTGCTTTTACGGGCGCCTTCTGTTGCGGGCGCCCGTATTTTGTTGCTATGGGGGAGGGGCTTGTCGAGAACTTCTGTAGGACCTTTGGGCAGGTTGTGAAGGGGATACGTTCGCGGGTGGCAACCGACCGTCTGCTCTGTTCGATGCGGTTGATGGGCGGTCGGATGGTACTCTAATCGGGCTTCGAAACAGAAGTGACACATATGGAGCGCTTTAATAAATTGCAGCGTTTCAATAAACAGCTTTTTGTTTAACTGCAGCTAAAACTCTGTTACGATGCAGTCCAGGCGGGTGCCGGAATGGGACTTGGGCACGCGCGAACCTACTTGAAAGGCTACCTTATGGCTATCGAGAAGACCTTCATCATGATTAAGCCCGACGCCGTGCGCGACCGTAAGATCGGCGAGATCGTTGCTCGCATTGAGCGCAGCGGCCTTGTCATCGAGCGCATGGAGATGACCACGCTCGAGCGCGCTACCGTCGAGGAGCACTACGCCCATCTGGCCGACAAGCCCTTCTTTGGCGGTCTCTGCGACTTTATGACGAGCGGTCCGGTCGTCAAGATGGTCGTTTCCGGTCTCTCCGCTGTCTCCAAGATGCGCACCCTCATGGGCGCCACCAACCCGCTTGACGCTGCCCCCGGCACCATTCGCGGCGACTTCGCTGTCGATGTTAACGCCAACGTGATCCACGGCTCCGACTGCCTGGAGAACGCCGAGATCGAGATCAAGCGCTTCTTTGGCTAAACCAGCTTTGACTCCTTAAAGCTGTTAGCGTGTGGCTTGGGCGCCGCGGAATTCCATCCGCGGCGCTCTTTTTATTTCAGTAGACTTTTGTTAAATGCCCACAAATCTACTAAAGAGCCCCCGTCCGGACGTTTCTTTCGGGCGGGGGCTGGCGTTAGTGTATGGCTTTGTAAGTCTTTAGGCTTCGTCGACGACCTTGAGGCCACGCGTGTGGTCGATCTCGTTGAGGAGATTGACGCGACGCTCGTGGCGACCACCCTCGAACTCGGCGTCGAGCCACTCGTCGACAATCATCTTGGCGAGTTCAGATCCCACGACGCGGGCGCCAAAGGCAAGCACGTTGGTGTTGTTGTGCATGCGGGAGAGCTTGGCGCTGAAGGGCTCGGAGCACACGACGGCGCGTACGCCCTCGACCTTGTTGGCGGCCAGGCTGATACCGACGCCGGTACCGCAGATCAGGATACCCAGATCGACGTCACCGTTGGCAACTGCCTTACCCACCTTGTAGCCGGCGATGGGGTAATCAAAGCTCTCGGAGGTGTCGGTTCCAAAGTTCACGACCTCGCAGCCGCGCTCCTTCAGGTGCTCGGAAATGATGTTCTTGAGCTCGACGGCGGCATGGTCGTTGCCGATACCAATCTTCATGAGTGGTTCCTCTCTGGTCCGTGCGGCGGAATTGCTAAAGGTTTTACCGCGTTCGACTGCATGATAGCGCGACTTTTGTGTAAACGCTCGGGCGTTTTTTGGTCAAACGCTTTAGCATGCAACAAGACCGGCTTTTCATGAATGAATGCCGTCAGATTGCGCTTAAGCGCCGTCCGTCGGAACCATGGTTGCGGTTTCTGATGCATTGTTATCAAATAAAAGAGTTAACTATTATCGAGAGCCCAGTTCGTTATGTAAGCAGGAGATACCTATGTCTACCGATTCCATCCGCGATGCCGCTTTTTGCGATGTCTTGAACCGCGAGCTTGTCTGTGCGCTCGGCTGCACCGAGCCCATTGCCGTTGCCTATGCAGCGGCGCTGGCGAGCCAGACACTCGGTTGCGAACCCGATCATATGGATGTTGCCTGCTCGGGCAATATTATCAAGAACGTTAAGAGCGTGACCGTGCCCAACTCGGGCGGCATGCACGGTATTGAAGCGGCGGCCGTGCTGGGTGCCGTGGGCGGCGACGCCAAGAGTGCGCTCGAGGTGCTCGAGAGCGTCGATGACGCGGATCGCGCCCGCGTGGCCGAGCTGCTTGCTGATACGGACTACTGCGATGTGTCGCTTGTTGAGGGCGTGCCCAACCTCTACATCAAGGTGACTGCCACGGCCGGGGGCCATACCGCGGTTGTCGAGATTACCGATCACCACACCAATGTCACGTGCCATACGCTCGACGGTATTCCGGTATGCGGCAAGTCGGCGGGGGAGTGTGCCGCCTGCGCCGAGCGCGTGGTGGCCGAGCGGGCGGCGGATAAGGCCGACACGCCCATGTCAATTGAGTCCATTGTCGACTTTATCGAGGACGGCGACATTGAGGGCGCCCGCGCTGCCGTTGAGCGTCAGATTGAGCTGAACGGCGCGATCAGTGCCGAGGGCCTCGAGCACGCTTGGGGCGCCGAGGTGGGCCGTACGCTGCTGGGCGCTCGTGCCGATGACGTCGCCTGTCGTGCCCG
>USNX01000060.1 GCA_900556205.1 uncultured Collinsella sp. | reverse complement strand
GTTGACGAGCGTGCCGGTCAGCACAAACGTCAGGCCCGCGAGCGGCTGCGCGTCGGCGAGCTCGCCTGCCACACCGGCATCTGCCGCGGCCTGCGCATGGGCGGCGCCCAGGTCGACCTCGAGCGACAGGCCCGCCTGACGCAGGCGGGCCAGCACGGCGAGGTTCTCGGGCACGGCCAGGAACTGCTTGACGCTCGCCGCGATCTTGGGGCCGATACCCTCGCACTCGGCGATGTCTTCCTCGCTCGCCAAGATGAGCTTGTCGATCGACAGAAATCGCTCTGCAATAACCTCGCCCACGCTTTTGCCAACATGGCGAATACCCAGGGCAAACAGCACGCGGCCGAGCGGTTGGCTCTTGGACTTGTTGAGCTCGGCGACAATCTTCTCGGCTGTCTTTAGGCCCACCGGAATGGGGTCGCCCTTCTTAACGCCCTTTTTGCTGTTGGAGCTCGCATACACGCGGCCCGTGTCCAAGCCGGCGATGTCATCGACCGTGAGCTGGTAGAAGTCGGCGACATCGTGGATCAGGCCAGCAGCGATCATCTTGTCGACGATTTCGTCGCCCAGGCCATCGACATCCATGCAGCCGCGGCTGACCCAGTGAAGCAGGCGCTCCTTGAGCTGCGCGGGGCAGTCGATGGAGACGCAGCGGTAGGCGACCTCGCCGTCTTCGTGCACCACGGGGCTGCCACATACGGGGCAGACCTCGGGCATGTGCCAGTCGACCGAATCTGCCGGGCGCTTGTCGAGCACCGGACCCACGACCTCGGGAATCACGTCGCCCGCCTTATGCACGATGATGGTGTCGCCCTCGCGCACGTTCTTGCGGCGGATCTCGTCGATGTTGTGCAGCGTAGCGCGCGCGATGGTAGAACCGGCGACCGTCACCGGGTCGAACTCGGCGACCGGGGTGAGCACGCCGGTGCGGCCCACCTGAATGCGGATCTCGCGCAGGATGGTCTGCTTTTCCTCAGGCGGGAACTTAAAGGCAATCGCCCAGCGCGGCGCGCGGGCGGTAAAGCCCAGGTCGAGCTGCTGCTGGAAACTGTCGACCTTTACAACCACACCGTCGATGTCGTAGTCCAGGTCGCCGCGGTGCTCGAGCGCCTGGGCGCAGAACTCGTGGACCTCGGCCGGCGTGGCGCAGCGGGCCACGTTGGGGTTGACGCTAAAGCCGGCGCTGCGCAGCCAATCAAGGAACTCGCGCTGGCTGTGGACATGCAGCGGGTCGGTATCGGCGATGGCGTAGATAAAGGTAGCCAGGTCGCGACGCGCCGTGACCTTGGGATCCTTTTGGCGCAGAGATCCGGCGGCGGCGTTGCGCGGGTTGGCGAAGGGGTCACGGCCCTCGGCATCGGCCTCGTCGTTCAGACGTACAAAACTGCCCTTGGGCATATAGACCTCGCCGCGCACCTCGATGGCACGCTCGCGGTCGGCGCCCATGTGGGCGAGCGCCGGCTCGGACAGGTGCATGGGCACGTCCTTGATGGTGCGCACGTTGAGCGACACGTCCTCGCCCGTCGTGCCGTCACCACGCGTGGCCGCGCGCACGAAGGTGCCGTTCTGGTAGGTAAGCGCCACTCCCAGACCGTCGATCTTGAGCTCGCAGGTATAGGTGACGCTGCCGGCGCCGAGCGCATCCTCGGTGCGTTGGAGCCACGCGTCGAGCTCGTCCAGGTCCATGGCATCATCCATGGAATACATGCGTGCCATGTGCGTGACCGGCGTAAACTGCTCGCTCACGTAACCGCCCACACGCTGGGTGTAGCTGTCAGGCGTCACGAGGTCGGGGTAGGTTGCCTCGATTTCCTGCAGTTCAACGAGCATTTTGTCGAAGGCGGCGTCCGTGATCTCGGGCGCGTCGAGCATGTAGTAGCGATAGGCATGGTAGTCGAGCTCGTGACGCAGTTCTGCCGCACGGGCTGCCGCCTGGGCACGGGCATCGGTAGGCGCGGCGGTGTTCGCGGCCGCGGGCTTTCCGGTATCGATGTCCACACCGTCGCCAAACAGGCTCGATTGCTCCATAGCGGCACTCCTTCGCTCGATTTCAAACGAATACAAGGGTACCACCGGTCACAATAAGGCCGAATAGCCCTTTCAAACCGCACCGAATCGGCAGCCGCCAGACCGGGGTGGACAGTTAGTTCAGATAAGGCTCTTCGTCAGCTTACGCGGTCCGTTTTCCTCTGTCCCCGGGGGATCAGTGCGAAAAGAAGGGCTGTTCCGCGTTGGCGGGGCAGCCCCTCTGGCATCGGTATGTGCGAAACGGCTCGTTAGTAGCCCTGGCCGTAGCCCTGACCCTGACCTTGGCCCTTCTGGCCCAGCAGCTCCTCCAGGTACTGACGCAGCTGCTCGTCGGTGATGCTACCATTGCCGGTGTCGGTCGAGCTGTCGTCCTGCTGCTGGTTCTGCAGCTCCTCGTCGGAACCCAGCTCGACGGTGACCTTCTTCTCTTCCTTGCCGCGCACGAGTGTGATCTCGACCTTCTCGCCCACCTCGTGGCTACGCAGCGCAATGATCAGGCCGTCAGCACTCGTGATCTCGTCGTCACCCAGCTTGGTGATGACGTCGCCCTCCTGGATGCCGGCCTTGGCAGCGGGGCCGTCCTCGACAACGCTCGCCACATACGCGCCGCTATCGGTGCTCAGCTTGTTGGTGCGGGCGTTGAGCGCGTTGACACTCGAGAGCGTGGCGCCCAGGTACGGATGGACCGGCGTCTTGCCGTCGATAATCTGATCGGCAATATTCTTGGCGTAGTTGACCGGAATGGCAAAGCCAACGCCCGAGCTGGAGCCCGAGTAGCTCTCGATGAGCGAGTTGATGCCCACGAGCTCGCCGTTGTCGTTGACGAGCGCACCGCCGGAGTTGCCCGGGTTGATAGCGGCATCGGTCTGAATCATGTTGGCATAGATGGTGTTGCCGCTGGTAGAGCTCATGGCCGTGGAGCGGTAGAGCGCCGAGACGATGCCGGTGGAGACAGATTGCTCGTTGCCGAACGGCGAGCCGATCGCCATGACCCACTCGCCCACGTTGAGCTTGGAGGAGTCACCAATCTCGATCGGGGTGAGCTTGGAGGAGTCGGCGTCCTTGAGCTTAATGACGGCGAGGTCGCTCGAAGCATCATTGCCCACGAACTCGGCCTCGTAGGTGGTGCCGTCGTCCATGGTCACCACGTACTGGTCGTAGCCGTCGACCACGTGGTTGTTGGTGAGGATGTGGCCCTCGGTATCGAGCACCACGCCCGAGCCGACGCTACCCGAGTTATTCGAATCGTCGGCAGACTGCGAAAGCGAGCCATTCTGGCTGCCGCTCGAAGTGGCAGTGATGGAAACGACGGAGGGCAGGGCCTTGGCGGAAACGGCCTCGGCCAGCGTAGTATCCTCGGAGTCAATGGTGATCTTTTGCGTCGATGAACCCGAAGCGCCCGCCGTCACGGCATTCTTGCCGCCACCGATATCGAGCGTGCCGCTCATAATGAGCGCAATGACCAGCAGGGCTCCGCAGGCACAGCCGGCGAGTGCCGTAATAAAGATCGGCAGCTTTTTGGTTTTGGTCTTGACCACCGTGTGCTTGTTCACGACCTGCGCGCCGCCCAGCGGCTTGCCGGTCTGCGTGTCGTAAGCCTGCACGTAGGGAATGTTGCTGCCGGCAGGCGTCGACTCCACCTGCACGCGCGGCTGCTGCTGGGTCTCGCCGGCGTTGCCCGCGTCCTGAGGACGCTGAGAATCGTTCTCGCTCATAGCTGCGATCCTTTCGTCAAATAACCAAAGGCCCGCCAAACACGTGGCGGGCCATCATTGTTCACGTTGAGTTGTACCCCAATATGCGGGCGAACGTGTATGAGAACGCAATCTTTTAGGAAGGCTTAAGTTCTGTTGCAGATTCGAGGGGAACCCGCACCTGCGTCAAAACCACCACGAAGGTGCCTGTCCCCTTTGTGGTGGAAATCTAGTCCTTAAACAGATAGCCCACGCCGCGGACGGTGGTGATGTGTGCCGCGATCTGCGGGCCCACCTTGGAGCGGATGCGTCGAATGTGCACGTCGACGGTGCGCGTGCCGCCGCAGTACTCAAAGCCCCACACGCGGTGCAGCAACACCTCGCGGCTGTAGGCGCGGTTGGGATGCGTCGCCAAAAAGCTCAGCAGCGAGTACTCCATCAGCGTCAGGTCGATGGGCTCGTTATCGAGCGTCACCTGGTAGGTGGCCAGGTTGATCTCGAGGTTATCGATGTTGAGCACATCGTCGGCGGTGACGGTCTCCTCCTCGCCCATCAGGCGCTGCGCACGAGCCTTGAGCTCGTTGGGCGTCGCCGTGGGGCATACAAAGTCGGCATGCGCGTGGTTCGGCAGACGCAGGGTGCCGAGCGCCTCGTCGTCGACAATCACCAACATGGGGACGCCGCCACGATCGTCAAGCCACTTGGCAATCTGATCGATGCGGTCGCTGCGGATGCCATCGGAATCGAGAATCAGCAGGTCAAAGTCGTGCGCCGCAGTCGGCGAATCGGGGGTTGCCAGGCTCACCTCGACACCCAGGGTGGTCGTCAAGCTGCGGGCAAACTCGTGGAAGCGCGTCGTGCGCGCCATGAACAGGGCACTCTTTTCGGACATATCGGCCTCCAAAGAAATGAGCTCAATCGTACTGGAACAAGCCAGCGCGATTAGGAGTTCGCCAGGTAGTGCTTGATCTCCCACTCGGTGATCGTAGACTCAAACTTATGCCACTCGTCGCGCTTCTTTTTGAGGAAGAAGCTGTGGATGTGCTCGCCGAGGGCATCCTTCATAAACTGCGAGTCCTCAAATACGTCGAGCGCCTCTTTGAGCGAGCGCGGCAGCGGCGCGTAGCCGGCCTCGAGCATCTGACGGTCGGTGAGCTTGAGCGTCTCGGCCGTGGCCTCGGGCGGAAGCTCCAGCTTGCGCTCGATGCCATCGAGACCAGCCGCCAGCGTGACGGTGTTGACCAGGTACGGGTTGGCCATGGGGTCGGGGCTGCGAAGCTCGATGCGCGTGGACAGCTGCTTGCCGGGCTTGTAGACCGGGATGCGGATCATGCTCGCGCGGTTGCGCAGGCCCCACGTGGCGTACTGCGGCACGGAGTCGCCACCCGTGGTGATGCGCTTGTACGAGTTGACCGTGGGGTTGGTGATGGCGCTGATCTCGCGTGCGTGCGCCAAGATGCCAGCCATATAGTGCTTGGCGATATCGGAGAGATGGTACTTCTCGTCGTCCTCGCCCCAAAAGACGTTGTTGCCGTCGTGGTCGAACAGCGACTGATGCAAAAACATGGCGCTGCCGTCCTCGCCCGCCAACGGCTTGGGCATAAAGGAGGCGTGGCAACCGCTCTCGTAAGCCTGCTGCTTAATGATGAGTTTGGCCGTGGTGATGGCGTCTGACATGCTCAGGGCCTCGGCGTGGCGCAGGCTCATGCCGTGCTGCGAGCGGCCGGCGGCGTGGAAGGTGTACTCCACGGGCACGGACATCTTCTCCAGCGTGAGGACCGTGTTGCGGCGCAGGTCGCGGGCGGCATCACTCACCGAAAGATCGAAATAGCCCACGTTGTCGAGCGGCTCGGGGGTGTGCTCGTCGGGGAAGTAGTAATACTCCAGCTCGGCACCCACGTTGAGCAGATAGCCAGCTTTCTCGGCCTTGCGAAACATGCGGCGCAGGGCATCGCGCGGGTCGCCGGCAAACGGCTTGCAATCGGGAGTGCACACGTCGCAGAACACGCGGGCGACGCCGTTGTGGCTCGGGCGCCACGGCAAAATCTGGAAGGTCGAAGCATCGGGAAATGCCAGCATGTCGGCTTCCTCGGGCGTGGCAAAGCCCTCGATGGCGGAGCCGTCAAAGCCAATACCCTCCTCAAAAGCGACCTCGAGGTCCTCGGGGCTAATGGCAAAGTTCTTGAGGCGGCCGAGAATGTCGACAAACCACAGACGCACAAAGCGGATGTCACGCTGCTCTACGGAACGCAGTACGTAATCGATGTTCTGCTGGTTCATGTCGCTCCCCTTTCTTTCGGGCGGGTTTCGACTGGTCTATATCGCAGATACTATCGCAGAAAAATGTTTCCGCAGGGTTAAAGCGTATCAAGCGCTCAAAAAACGTGCGCGAACAGGCAGATATGACAAGTAGCTATCGTTCGGATTCGGAGACAATTTGCCTACAGGCTCGTTCCAGCGCGGGGAACTCCATCGTCACTGCATCCCAGACAACCGAGCGGTCGACATTGCCGTAATCATGCGCAAGATAATTTCTCATGCCGATAATTCCGCGCCACTCAATTTCGGGATGAAGCCGCTGCGAGCGTTCCGACAACTTGCCCGCTTCTTCCGTCACCCTAAGCGCACACATCAAAAGGGAGTCCGCCAACGCCCTCGTCCGCACGTCATTCGCATGCAGAAACTGGTCCTCGGTGATATCAAAAGCCTTGATGCGCTCGTTCGTTTCGGAGATGGCCTCCAAAACCTCTTGGGCGCGGAGACCGTCTGACTTACGCGCGATCATAAAGGATCACTCCTTCGCGCTCGATTACCGCGGCAAGATCGTCATCAAGATGATCACTAGAGACGAGATCAACCTGCCTCCCGGTTTCTTTGCGCACCGCCTCACCAAATGCCGACAGCGCGAAAAGACCAAAGCCCTGCTCGCGATCGACTTCGAGACGCAAGTCGATATCACTATCGACACGCGCCTCGCCACGGGCATACGAACCAAAAAGAATCACGGTTTTGATGGCGGGAATCGGGCTGGCCGCCTCGCGGATGGCGGACTCAATCTGAGCAATATCCAAAATGTCTGCGGCGACGTTTTCGCTCGCAGAGTTTTTACCAAGTGAAGGAACAAACGGCAGCGAACGCTCGCGCAGCATCTGTCTCATAAACATATTGACCGCAACAGACGAAGTCATGCCAAGTTCTTCGCACAGCTCGGCAAATGAGTCTTTAATTGACGAGTCCACTCGCACACTCAGTACAGACGCAGCCATGGATACCTCCTGTATGACATTATCTATATATTATCATACAGACTAGCGCGAGGTCGAGGCGCGGTGTTCGATGTGACCGGAGATCTCGATGCGTTTGGGCGCCAGCTTTGCGGCCTCGCCCACGGTGGTGGTAACGACGTCGATGCGCTCGGACAGGCGCTCGA
>USNX01000059.1 GCA_900556205.1 uncultured Collinsella sp. | reverse complement strand
ATCCCCGATCGCGACCTGGCGCCGGTGCGTCTCGCTCGTCGTTTGGGGCTCAATCGCCTGGCTGGCGCCGCCAAGCACGGCAAGAACGCCGAGGGCAAGCCTGGCGAGAAGGCCGACGAATCAGCCGAGACCGCCCCGGCACAGCCGAGCGCCCTCGTGCGCTTTTGGTCCTCGCCCGCATCCATCGATGTGTTGGGCGTCGTGGGTCTGGTTGGCCTTGCCGCCATGGTCGCGTTCACCAACGGCTACACCGCCTTCCAGTATCGCGGAGGCACACTGCTGTGCTCGATCCTCACGCTCATGGTCATCGCGGCCTGCGTGCAGCCCCAGGGAATGGTTGCCCGCGCGCTGTCCGCCGAGCCGCTCGTGTGGGTTGGCAAGCGCTCGTACAGCATCTACCTGTGGCACTATCCGCTGTTGCTGCTCATGAACCCGGTCGCCAACATCAACGATACGCCCTGGTGGCAGTACATTTTGCAGGTACTGCTGGTGGTCGCCGTGGCCGAATGTTCTTATCGCTTTATCGAGACGCCGTTTAGGAAGGGCGCCTTTGGACGCACCGTTTCCGAGCTCCGCGAAGGCACCACCACGCCCGCCGGCTGGGTGCGCGCGCATATTCCCGTGTGCGCCGTTTGCGGCGTCGTGCTTGTCGTTGCACTGGGCGGCCTGATCTTTGTGCCCGAGACGTCTGCGCTGAGCGGTGAGGGCGCCGAAGTTCTGAACAAGGAAGCCAAAAATACCGCGCCCACCGACCAGCAGGCGGCCGACGACACCGACAAGGACAACGACGGCTTCCCCGATGGCTCCTACGACCTGTTGATGATCGGTGACTCCGTGTCGCTGCGTGCCGTGGACACCTTTGACGGCGTGTTCCCGCACAGCCATATCGATGCCGAAAAGGGCCGCCAGTTTGATGCGGGCCGTGCGACATTTGAGGGCTATCTCCAACAGAACCTTGCCGGCAAGATCGTGGTCTTTGCGCTGGGCACCAACGGCTTGGTAACCGACGACCAGATCGACGCCATCATGGCCGATGCAGAAGATAAGCGTATTGTGGTGTTTGTGAACACGCGCAGCCCGCAGCCGTGGGTTGGCTCTACCAACCAGGCCATCGCCAACGCCGCTACGCGCTACAAGAACGTGCGCGTTATCGATTGGTACGGATACAGTGCTAACCGCAACGACCTGTTCGATGGCGATGGCACGCACCTATCGACCACTGGCGTGACTGAGTACCTCAACTTGATCCACGATGCCGTCAAGAAGGACCTGCCCGTACACCCCGAGGATCACGTCAACGATCCGCAGCCGGCAGCCGTCAAGTCTGCCACCGACGCACTCGTCAATGCGCTCGCTCTCAAGCCACACAAGCTGGGCACCGACAAGTAACCTGCAGCAAACAACCCAAAATCACTCTTTTAGAGCCGGCCCCAAGAGGTCGCAGGCAAAAAACAGGTCGCAGCCCATGGCGGCGGCCTGTTTGGAGTCCAAAAGAGGCGCTAAGCGCTGTAGCCCATCGCCTGCAGGACAAACATGACGACCGTGAGCACCGTAATCACGCCGATAGTCGCCCAAGTGAGCACGTTCCACACGCGGCCGTTGCGGTTGGCGCCCATAATGTGACGGTCGGCGGCGATAACCACCTGGAACACCAGAACCACGGGCAGTAGCACGCCATTGATGACCTGCGAGGTCATCATAATCTGGAACAGATCGACGCCGGGCATAAGCACCAGCACGGCAGAGATACCGATGATGGCCGTAATGATGCCGCGATAGACCGGGGCCTCGTCCCAGCTGCGGTCGGCACCGCGCTCCCAGCCAAATGCCTCGCAGATAGCGCTCGACGTAACGCCCGGCAGCACGCAGGCGGCCAAGAAGCTCGCCGCGACCAGGCCCGAGGCAAACAGCACCGTGGACCACTGACCCGCAATAGGCTCCAGCGCGCGGGCAGCATCAGCGGCATCGCTTATCTGAATGCCCGCCGGGAACAACACCGTACCGGTCGTGATGATAATAAAGCCGGCAATGACATCGGCGGCAAGCGAGCCGCTCACGGTATCGATGCGCTGCAGCACGATATCGTCCTCGCCCGCGTTCTTATCGACCACGTTGTTCTGCGCCAAGAAAATCATCCACGGCGCGATGGTGGTACCGATCGTTGCGACCACGAGCGACACGTAGCTGGGGTCATTTTGAATGTTAGGCACGACCAGGTCGACCGCGACCTCACCCCAGTTGGGGCCAGCCATAAACGCGGCGACAATATAGGTCACGAACACGCAGCTCACCAGCAGCAGAATCTTCTCGATGCGCTGGAAACTACCCGACATGGTAAGCATCCACACCAGCAGCGCCACCAACGGCACCGAGATGCTCGCCGGCACGCCAAAGAGGGCGAGGCCGCTCGCAATACCCGCAAACTCCGAAATGGTCACGGCTGTGTTGGCGATCAACAGCGCCGCCATAGCAAGTACACTCTTGCGCACGCCAAAGCGCTCGCGAATGAGCGATGCCAGGCCCTTGCCCGTGACGCAGCCGCAGCGCGCCGCGGTCTCCTGCGTCACGATGAGCAGCACAGTCATGACGGGAAGCATCCAGAGCATCTTATAGCCATAGCTGGCGCCCGCGCTGGAATACGTTGCAATGCCGCCGGCGTCATTGCCCGAAAGCGCCGCCAGCAGACCGGGACCCATAGCGCCAAAGATGGCCGCGATGGTCAACTTTTGCTTGGTGCCCGACTTTTGCTTGGTATTTTGCACGCGACCACCTAACCAATGACCGACATGGTGAGCAGCACCGCAGCGGCGCAGTACGCTACGCACGAGATCATGACGGCAATAACGTTCATGGCGGTGCCCGACGTGTTGAGGTCATGCTCGTCACGCCAGAACAGCACCATCAGGTAAATCACGGCGCTCATGTTACCAACCAGGCAAATGATGGCAGCGATATTAAAGCACCCGGTAAAGAGTTGCTCCTCAAACATGGGCGCATCGAGGAACGCGGCGGTGCGCACCAGCTGAGCGCACAGGTAGGTCACGAGTGACAGAATCAGGCCCATGCCCGTGCTCTGGAAGAAGAACCCCAGATACGGCTTGGGCTCGTCGTCGTGACCGTCATACTCCAGGAAGTAGTTCTTGACGAACGACACCATGCGCGAGGCCGCCAGCAGCACGAGCGGCATGGCGCACATGGGGAACACCACCAGATGCGCGGAGCCGAGCGCCGTCCCCAGCACGGTCGCCATGATGCACGACGCGATGCCCCATACAACAACCCAGTACTGGCGATGCACGAACCAGCTGAGCACGTTCGTCGAGTCGTCCGACGCGCTATCGCCCGAGCCGACACCGGCGATCTGCAGGTCCTCCTGATGCTCCTCGGCGATAACGTCCATGGCGTCGTCGAAGGTTACGATACCCAGGATATGACGGTTCTCGTCGCAGACAGGGATGGCAACCAGGTCGTACTTGGTCATCTCGTCCGTCACGTCTTCCTGGTCCTCGTCAGGCGACACATAGACCAGGTCGCGATAGGCCAGCTGACCCAGCGTGGCGTCGCGGTCGGCTACAATCAGCGTGCGCAGCGAAAGCACGCCGGTCAGCATGCCGCTCGGATCCTCGGTATAGACGTAATAGACACTCTCAAAGTCCTCGTCGAGTTTGCGAATCGCCTCGATGGCATCACCGACCGTCGCCGTGGCGGGCAGCGAGACAAACTCCGAGGTCATGATGCGGCCGGCGGTGTTGTCCTCGTAGCCCAACAGATTACGAATCGCCTTCTCCTCCTTGACGCCCATCAGGCGCAGGAGCTTCTCGGCCTTCTCATAATCGAGCTCGTCGATCAGGTCGGCAGCGTCGTCCGGGTCCATCATGGCCAGCATCGACGATGCGTCGGTATCGGACAGGCCCTCGAGCATCTCGGTCATGAGCTCGTCGTCATCGAACTCCGAGATGGCCTCGGCGGCCTGTGCCGTATCGAGCTGCGCGAACACCTGCGCACGTAGGCGCGGGTCGAGCTGCTCGATAATGTCGGCGATGTCGGCAGGGTGCAGCTCGCCGAGCGTCTTGTGCGACACCGAGAGTTGAATGTTCTTGGTCGAGCGGTCGAGCAGGTCCATGTAGGACCAAGCGATGATGTCCTCACTGAGCGGCTTGCCCAGGTGCTTCATAAAGCCTTCGACGATATGCTCGAGCGCGGGGCTGATGGCGCGTAGCAGACCGCGGGCACCGACCTCGGCGCCCAGCAGGCGCAGCTGATTTTCGCCCGACATGGAAAACTTGATGTCGTTGACGCGCACGACCTTCATGCCCTGCGTGTCGACAATCTGCTTGTTGAGCACGTCGCGGGCGAGCAGGAGTTCGGTCGGCTGCAGGTACGAAAAACGGATTTCGGTGGCCGACGTCTTAAGGTGTACACCCGTCTCGTCGATACGGTCGACCCATTTGCGCCAGCTGATCATAAACGGCGTCTTGCCGGGTCCGCGGAACGCGAGCGACGTCACGTGCGGAAAAACTTCGCCGGTAGCAATACCAAAATCGTTGACCACGCCGAGCTTTTCGCCGTCGACGTCCAAGACCGGCAATTTGAGCATCTCACTCAGATAATTCAATGGTGCTCCCCATCATAATTCCTCCGGACGCGGCCGCGCGTGCGGCGTCCGGGGGCTTCTGGATATGTATACGCATGCGCGGGCGGCACGCCGCTCGACGCTTACACCCCGTGCATGCGCAAAAAGCACCTGCATGGGGTCATCGACTGTATGGTCGAGGTTTGGATTTCACCTGTAACCTTTCTCTTGACCCTCATTAACCGCAGTAACTATAGCATCAGCATCGCCCTGCGGCATCGAATTTATGCGCTGCACATTGCAGGCATACCAAACGCTGACGCATCCGTGACATAGTCATTGGGGACGTTCCTAAACGACTACCCAACGACTACTCTGTGGTGTCGTCGTCCTCGGCAAGTTGGGGGAACACGGCGTCCTTGGGCATGGTGACCTTCGTCAGCGAGGTGAGCTTTTTGCTCAGCGACGTGTCCGTCTTGACCAGGTCGCTGAGCGTCACGATCTTGTAGCCGTCGGCAATGAGGCCGTCGATAATCTGCGGCAGCGCCTCGAGTGTCTGCTCGGCGCATTCGTCTCTATCGGTGAGCAGCACGATATTGCCCGGCGTCACCGAATCGAGCACCGTCGAGACCTGTTCGTCGGCACCGTTGAGCAGCCAGTCGCCCGAGTCGATATTCCACGAGACCACGGCGGAGACCAGGTCCATCGCATCAATCCAGTTTTGCTCGTCAAAGGCAGCGTAGGGAGCACGCAGCAGCATCGTCTTCACGCCGGTCGCCGACTTAATCGCGTCGGTGCCTTTCGTGATCTGTTCGCGTACCGCCTCACGGTCCTGACCCTTGAGCGAATCGTCGCTGTAGCTGTTGGATCCGATCTCGCACCCGGCATCGACAATCGCCTTGGCCGTGGCAGGCGAGGCCTCGGCCGCATCACCCGAAAGGAAGAACGTCGCGGTAACGCCCTTTTCCTTGAGCACCTGCAAGATCTGCTTGGTAGCGCCGCTCGGACCCTCGTCAAACGTCAGCGCCACGTACTTTTTGTTGCCCTTGGGCGCCACGCTGGCGCACGCAACAACGCAATCGGTGGCGGGCACAACCTCGCCGCGGTCTTGCGTCTTGCCCGACTGCTCACCAATCCACACCTCGGAGCGGCCCTGGACACCCCATGTCTGCACATACTCGATAGCGCCCGTACCCTCGACCTTGAGCTTGGGCTCGATAACCGTAGCCTGAACCTCGTGCTTCTCGTAGGTGTTACGGCCATCCTTGACCGTCACCTTCTCGCCGCCCTCAAGTTCGCGGCTATCCCATTTACCCTGCTTCACGCGCTTGCCGTCGACCTTCACCGACAGCTTTTCGCCCCCATGGCGCTTGAGCACGCTGTCATCGACGGCCAGCAGGTCGCCTGCGTCGTAGGTGTCAGTCAACTCCTGGTCATCGATGAGATTCTGCAGCGTAGAGCCCACACGCACCGCGGTCTTCTGGCCGTTGAGCTCCACGTCCACACTGCGGTTGACGTAGCCCACGACGGCAGCGATAAACAGCACGAGCGCACAGCCCACGGCGATGAGCGCATAGGGCAGGCGAGACGAACGACGGGGTGTGCGGCTGTTGCCGATGCGAGCGCTGCGGTCGCTAAAGCCGCGGCTATGGTTGAGATACATCGCGCCGGGCTTACGGTGACGCTTGCGCTGACCGCTGGGCAGCTGCCCCAGGTCGCGGCGCGCCGTCGGACGCGCACCCGAACGCCCGTTTAAGTTGGATCCGTTTTGGCGCATGTGCCCTCCCCCATAAACACAGCAAGCCGGAGCAACAGGTCTCCGGCTTGCCTCCCATCATTTGGTACGTCGCTATTTTGTAGCTTTTGACGAGCCTCCGCTCGCCTTTTGGTATTCGTCCTTAAAGGCCTTGAACATGCCGCGCGTCTTGCCGAGCTGCTTGCCCAGTGCGCGACTGCCCTTGTCCACGGCAACCGATCCCTTGTCGTCGAGCACCTTGGCGCCCTTTTTGACCTTGTCGCCCACCACGACGCTGGCCTCGGCGGCCTTGGCAGCCGCACCGCCCGAATACCCGAGCGACTTGACCTCGTCCGAAACAATCATCGCGCCGTCCGCATAGCCGCGCAGCATCGTCGGCGGCACCTGCGTGTCACCAACCAAAACACTCGAAGCAGCACCGGCGGTCACATAGAATGCCTGCACGATGCCCGAGCGTGGCTTGAACTCCACGTCCGAGCAATAGCCCACGACGTCGCCCGATTCCGTGCGCACGTCCATACCGACCCAGATGATGCAATCGTCCAGGTTGATGTCGAGGCGCTTGGCGGCGGCGGCATCGTAGGTGCCCTTGACGTCATCGACCGCGATGGCGCCCTCGTAGACACCAATGGCGTCGAGCGCTACGAATCGGTCGGGGCGCTCGATCATGCCCGCGATATCGGACTGGCGGACCATAAAGCCGACCACGCGCGTACCGCCCGGGGTAAAGACCGGAAAGTGAATCTTTCCGAGCTTTTTAGGGCTGCGCGGCGTGCCGTCCTTTTTGGTGCGCTTGTCCTCGGTAGGCTTGCGATAGATCTTGGCACCGACAAAATCCCCGGCGCGCATTATGCCTCGGTCGAGGGCTCCGCAGCCTCGGTATCAGCCTCGAC
>USNX01000058.1 GCA_900556205.1 uncultured Collinsella sp. | reverse complement strand
GCTCAACCAGGTGCTTGCCGGCAATATCGAGTACTTCTGCACGTATGCAGAAAAACACTGGAAGGGCGTCGCGTTTTCACGTCCGCAGGGCACGTACATGGTGTTTATTGACTGCGCCGAGTGGTGCCGCGAGCATGGCCGCGATATTCAGTGGCTGCTCGACGAGGGGGCGCGCGTGGGCGTGGGGTATCAGGACGGCCGCCCGTTCCACGGGCCCTGCCACATTCGCGTGAATCTGGCGCTGCCGCTTTCGCGCGTGAGGGAAGCATGCGACCGCCTGGACCGCTACGTTTTTAATGCACGGTAAGTGTGCGCTGCATGCGGGGCCTTCTGCCAAGTCGGCTAGAAGGCCCCGCATGGTAGAACGTCTGTAACCATTGGGTACTCGAGTGGTTTCGTTTGCTATTATCTTTAACCATTTCAGTCTGTAAACAGGATCGTCTGGAGCTCGATGAAAAGACCCCGTCGCTCGGTTGCCATTTCGTTGTTTGTCGCGCTTGCGGTGGCGTGCGCCTTTGCCGTAGCGATAGCCGGCTGTTCCGGGTCGAATGACGGAGCCTCGACGTCTGCATTAGAAGGTCTGGATGCCTCGCAGGCCAAAGACGACGACCTTAAGACGCTCAACGTCGGAAGCGATCTCTACCCACCGTTTGTGTATACCGACGAGTACGGCGATATTGTTGGCCTGGATGTCGAGATATTGACCGAGGCGTTGGCCCGCATTGGTTACAAGCCAAAATACCAGCTGATCGACTGGGAAAAGAAGAAAGAACTGCTGGCGAGCGGCGAGCTCGATTGTGTCATGGGTAGCTTTAGCATGACGGGTCGCGAAAACGAGTATCGTTGGGCCGGCCCGTACCTTGCGAGCCGCCAGGTGGTCGCGGTCGATCCCCAGAGCGATATATACACGCTTGCCGATCTTGAGGATAAGGTCGTGGCAGTCCAGTCCACCACCAAGCCCGAGGACATTTTGCTCAATCGTACAAATGAAAACGTTCCGCAGATCAAAGAGCTCTATTGTTTTTCGGACCGCTCATACCTGAACCCGGCACTTGTCGAGGGCCTGGTCGACGCCATCGCCGCGCATGAGTCCTCGCTGCTCACCTACGAAAAGGACTATGGTGTGACGTATCGCATTCTGGATGAGCCGCTGCTAGTGGTTGGTTTGGGCACCGCTTTCGATATCAACGATACGCGCGGCATCGACGTTAAGCTCACTCATGCCTACCAGGAAATGCTTGCCGATGGCACCATGGAACGTCTGGTGTCAAAGTACTTTGATAACCCTTCGCCATTTTTGAATATGGAGGGCCTGTCATGATCGATGCACCCGACCACGCCGCTCAGGAGCGGGGCAATCGTTCGGCAGGGGTATGGCTCCTTGTCGCTCTGCTGGGGATAGCGCTCTCGGTTGTTGCCGGCATGATGAGCTACGGTTACATGACGGCCCAAGCCGAGCAGCGCTTTGCCGACGTTGTCGATTACGTGGCGACGCAGAGCCTTTCCTACGATGCATTCAATAGCGCCTATACGACCAAAAACCTGATTCGCGTTATGGAGATCGCAGGAGAGACGGCGCGCGATATGGAGCGCGACGGTTCGGTGGATAACGCCATGTTGGAGCAATATGCTGACCAGTTCAACGTGAGTGCACTGATCGTGACGGACGCATCAGGCAATTTGGTGTCCGAGTCCTCGACGGATGGCGTGGGCTACGAGTCGCTCGCTACGTATCTCAAGGAAGCACCCGTGCTGGAGGTGGCAGCCCATCCGCTTAAGTCCTATACCGCCCGCATTACGCTTTCGGATGATTCGGTCGCAGACATTGGCTGCGTAACCCGGCAGGATGACGAGGGCATCGTTATCGCGGTAAGGCATCAGAGCGCGAAGGCGGTTGCAAGCAATACACTCAAACTGCAGAGCTTGCTTGATGGCTATGAAACCATCGATAGCGGCAATATCGTGATCGAAAGCGACGGCAAGGTCGTTGCGACCAATGCCGTTGAACCCACCGTATTGGGCGTGTTCGATCTGCCTGCGACGGATGTCTTCATTGTCGACGGTATTAAGGATCGATGCCTGGCTGGTAAGGTCAGATTGGTTAACGCCGACGGCGAGTGGTATTTGGGCACATTTGGAAAAGCGCACAAATTCTATGTGTACACCTATGCCTCGGCGCAGCGCTACTTTGAGGTCGCCGCGGCTGTTGCCGCCGGCGTGCTGGTGCTCTACGGCGGTGTTATAGCCGTTGTTGTGACGGTGCGTCGCCGCGCTGATCGTCGACGTTTGACGGACTTGCTGCAGCAGGAGCGCGACTATGGCGACAAGCTGGCAAAGGCGGCGCGTGAGGCCTCGTCTGCCAACTCGGCAAAGACGGAGTTTCTGCGTCGCATGAGCCACGATCTGCGCACGCCCATCAACGGCATTCGCGGCATGGTCGAGGTCGGCGATGCCAATGCGGACGATCTGCAAAAGCAGACCGAGTGCCGCTCAAAAATCTGGACAGCATCGGGACTGCTGCTCGACCTTGCCAACGAGGCCCTGGATATGAGTCGCCTGGAGAGCGGGCAGGTCGACCTGGAGCTTGTTTCCACAAACTTGGCGACCCTCAACCACGAGGTGCGCGATATTCTGGAGCGCCAGGCCGAGGAGCGTCTGGTGACAATTATCTGCGACCAGCAGACCCTTAATCATCCCTATGCTCGGGTGAGCGTGACGCACCTCAAGCGCCTGTTGCTCAATATTGCCGGCAATGCCGTTAAGTACAACCGCCAGGGCGGATACGTTCGCCTGGTGTGCCGCGAGGTGGAGCCAGCGGATGGCGCCCCCGTCTATGAATACACGATCGCCGACAACGGTATTGGCATGAGCGAGGAGTTCCAACAGCACCTCTACGAGCCGTTTTGCCGCGAGGAGCAACAGGTGGAAGGCGCCTCATCGGGAACTGGCCTGGGCGCGCCTATCGCAAAACAGTTAGTCGAGCTTATGGGCGGAACCATGAGCTTTACGAGCGTCTTGGGGCAGGGGACGACGTTTACCATCCGCCTGCCGCTCGAGAAATGCAAGCGCTCCGAGATTCCTCGGGCAGTTCGCGCGGATGCGGGCGATGGCGATGCGCTCCAGGGCTTGCACGTTTTGCTCGTAGAGGATAACGATCTGAATGCCGAGATCGCGCAGTTTACGCTCAGCCGTGCCGGTGCCGTCGTGACGCATGCTAAGGATGGCGAGTCTGCCGTTGAGGCGTTTGCCGCGAGCGCACCGCACGAGTACGACGTGGTGTTGATGGACATCATGATGCCTGGCATCGATGGCCTTGAGGCCACGCGTCGGATTCGAGCACTCGATCGCGAGGATGCCGCGACCACGCCGATTATCGCTGTGAGTGCCAACGCCTTTGCCGACGACCGCAGACTTTCGCGCGAGGCGGGCATGGACGCGCACCTGAGTAAACCCGTGAGCTCGCAGGAGCTCGTTGAGGCGCTTGCGCACATAGCTGCCGACGCTTCATAAGCATATGGCCCGGTTCCAAGGTGGGTTGGAACCGGGCCATATTGCTATTTGTGAGTTTTGCTTTTGAGGCTTACTTTTCTTGAATCTGCTTGCCGCAAAGATGCTCAATCGTAATCTCGTAGAGCTGGACGCCCTTAATGTCCTTGGCGATTTCCTCTTCGACTTCTTCGGCAGAAGGGTAGTACTTAAGGGCGAGCTGGCGGACTTTGTCTTCGATAAACGCGGGGGTGTCATTCGCCAGGCGACAGCGGCCAAAGACCACGGTACTCATAACGTAGGGAGCCCAGTCACCGTCCTGGTACCACTCGTTGCCGTAAACGGTAAAGCAGACCTTGTCATCGCGCTTGAGTGCGTCGACCTTGTGGCCAGCTTTGGCGCCATGGAAATAAATCTTGTCGTGCTCGGTGTCAAAGAAGTAGTTGACGGGAATGGCGTACGGGTAGCCGTCGTCGCCGTTGACGGCAAAGACGCCGCGCTTGCAGGTAGCGAGCAGTTCGCGCGCTTCCTCGTCGGTGATGGCGCGTTTCTTTCGACGTAAGGGCCTAAACATCGTTGGCTTCCTTTCTGGTCGTGCGTGGTGGTTGAGCACAAACTATAGCGAAACGGATCCGTTTTTCTTGATGCGGGCGAGTATGTTTTTGAGCTTGTTAAAGTCGAGCGGTTTGGACAGATGGGCGTTCATGCCGGCGTCGTGTGCCGCCTTGGCGTCTTCGGCAAAGGCATTGGCGGTGAGCGCGATGATGGGGATATCGGCTGCATCGACCTTCTCGCTCAGACGAATCGCGCGGGTTGCCTCGTAACCGTCCATGTCCGGCATCATAATGTCCATCAGGATCGCATCGAAGCTGCCGGCGGGATGAGACGGGTACAGATCGACGACTTCGTTGCCGTTGACGGCGCGGGTGACCACGACGCCCTCGGATTCTAGCAGCGTCTGGGCAATCTCGGCATTCAATTCGTTGTCTTCGGCGAGCAGCACGTTCATGTCGGCGAGTGAGCAGTCGAGCGCCCTCTCGACCGTATTCGCCCGCGCTCGGGGGTTCTTGTCGATATCGAGCGGAATTTCCACGTAGAACGTGGTGCCCACATGGAGTTTGCTGGTGACTTCGATGGTGCCGCCCATCAGTTCAATAAGCGACTTGACGATTGGCATGCCCATGCCGGTTCCTTGGAACTTGCTGCGCGCATCGTCACCTTCTTGGGCAAACGGCTCATAGATATGCTTTAAAAACTCGGGAGCCATGCCAATGCCGGTATCCGAAACGCTAAAGCAAAAGAGCGCGCGCCCGTTATCGAGTGGCTTGGTCTTTGAGCTAAAGGTGACGGAGCCGCCGTGCTTGTTGTACTTAATGCTGTTGTCTAACAGGTTGATCATAATCTGTCGGATATGGGTGGGACTGCCGATCATGTATGGCCCCGTGGCGTACGGCAGACTATTGTCCTGCATGGTGATGCCGTTACTGGACGCGCGGAGCTTGCACAGCACCAGTGTATCGTCACAGAGCTCTTTGAGGTTAAAAGGCGCATGCTCCAGTGTCAGCTTGCGGTCTTCGATTTTGCCCATCTCGAGGATGTCGTTGATCAGCGAGAGCAGGTGATTGGCGGCAACGCGCGCCTTGGCACGGCTCTCGCGGGCGACTTGCATATCGCCTTCCTTCAATTCCTCGATCTCGATAAGGCCCAGGATACCGTTGAGCGGCGTACGGATGTCGTGGCTCATGCGCGTGAGGAATGCCGTCTTAGCGGCGTTGGCGGCATCGGCTTTTTTGCGCTCGGTTCGAGCGCGCACGAGCGCCCAGATGAGCAGGACGATGCCGACCGACAACATACCGATGAGGGTAGCTGCAATGGCGGTGCGGTTGCGATAAAGGAATTGAAGCGTGTTGGATTCCTGGGCCGTGTACGACGTGGAGGAGAAATTGCTTGCGGAGAGCGATTCTCCGGCATTGATGATGCCCTTGTTGATGATTCCCAACAGCTCGGGTTTTCCGCGCGAAATCCAGCACGAGAGCTCACAGGTGTCAGGGAGCTCGGTCGTCTCGCAGTCCTCGAGATCGTAACGGTCACCGATGGTTTTTACGCGTGAACTGGGAGCGACGATGCAGTGCGCCGTTCCCTTCCTGAGGGCGTCGAACGCTTCATCGTCGGATTGGTATTCGGTTACGGTCGCTGTGGGGAACAGACTTTCAAGTGCATTTTTGTTGACAAACGATGATTTGGTACAGGCGATGTTCTGAAGGTTTTTGTTCAGGTCGCTGCCGGTGTGGATAGCGGTGAGGGATATGGTTCCCAACGATACCGACTGCACAACGCCTGTTTGCTCGGCAAACCAGTAATCTCGGTATACCGGCAGCGCAACGTCTATGCTTTCCTTTGACAGGGCCTTTGACATCATCTTGTAGCTATCAAAGGCGACGGTTTTGACCGTAATGCCAAATTTATCGTGTAGCGTCGTCGCAAGCGATGCGAGCGAGCCTTCCATTTCGCCGTCTTCGTTCTCGTTGCAGTAGGGGAGTTTGCCCGTAATGTAGCCGAGCGTGATGGTGTTGTCATTTGCTTTGAGCCAGGAACGTTCGGGGCCGTTGAGCGATGATGAGCCGCTGTTTTGGGTCGAGTAGTGAGATTTTACTTCGTCGTTATAGCGTGGGTTGACGCGGGCGATTGCCGTCATGGCAGCATTGATGTCGTCCATCAGGTCGGGGCGGCTTTTGGGAACGGCAAAGTAGTAGTCGCTCGAACCGACGTAGAACATGGGCGACGCCTCGGGCGACGAAATGGTGTCGTTCATGATGACGGCATCGACTTCGTCGTTTGCGAGCGCGTCAAAGAGATCGGATCCTCCGTCATACTCCTTGTATGTGCAGGCGATTCCTTCGCTGGCGAGCCATTGCTGGCCAACGAAGGTTTGCATGACGTCGGGGTTGCAACCGATAGTGAGACCCTGGAGTGCTTGAGGGTCACCCTTTGCAAGGTCGTCACGGTCGGGCCTGGCGTAGATGTAGTAGCGCTCGGTGCCCTCGGGGTTCGAGGAAAAGAGCAGCTTTTGGGCACGTTCCTCGGAGTAGGAGATGTTGGGCATGAGGTCGATCTCGCCTGCCTCGAGCATGTCCATAAGCTCGGTGAAGGTGCCGGAGACGTATTCGTACCGCCAGCCGGACGTGTAGTACGACAGGGTCTGGAGGTACTCGTAACCCCATCCCGAGAGACGCTCGCCGGGGGTGCCGTCCTGGAAGCCCTCGTTGCTGACGAGCCAGCCGACGCGGACCGTCTTGACTTGCTGATC
The DNA here is from genome assembly GCA_900556205.1 of uncultured Collinsella sp. Taxonomy (GTDB): domain Bacteria; phylum Actinomycetota; class Coriobacteriia; order Coriobacteriales; family Coriobacteriaceae; genus Collinsella. The sequence goes on along the minus strand of USNX01000058.1, from coordinate 435 downwards.
GGTATTGGCGGCATAGGCGGGGGCGGGCATGATGGTGCTCAGTACGGCGAGCGCGGCAAGCGCGACGGCCAGGGTGCGATATATAACTGAACGAAGGACAGTGGCAGCTCTCACATGCAATCCTAACGAATCGAGACATTACCGCATAAGGATACCAGCTCAGCCTGCCCAGCCGGCAGCTGCACCGCTAAACGGTCCCGCCTGGCAGTCATCGGGGACGTTCTTAAACGACTAGTCATTGGGGACGTTCTTGTTTGACTAGTCATTTAAGAACGTCCCCAATGACTAGTTCCCAATGACTAGTTTCGTTTGCGGGGGAGGCGTGGGACAATACCGAGCGAACGAGATTGGACGTCTGGGAAAAGGGGTCGCGATGAACAAGTTGAGGACGCTTGCCGACGTGTTGCGCCAGGCTGGCTTTGCGCGCATCACGGG
>USNX01000057.1 GCA_900556205.1 uncultured Collinsella sp. | reverse complement strand
AAGCACTTAATGTGCTTTCCGTCTTGCGCAGGACTGTAGAGCAGCAAACTTAACCCGCGCCAGCCGGCCCCCGGAGACCCTCCCGGACAGCCCAAAAATTTTTTCAAAAAAGTTGTTGCGCGGCAGACAGACTTCTGTGTATACTAATCCCCGCAGCGCACGCGAGCGGAAACAAACGCGAACGACTGCCTGGGGAGTTAGCTCAGTTTGGTTAGAGCGCCGGCCTGTCACGTCGGAGGTCGCGGGTTCGAGCCCCGTACTTCCCGCCAACGCAATTAAAGCCACGTCTTCGGACGTGGCTTTTTGCGTTTAATTGGCCATCGATCTTATATGCCTCTTTATCCAAATCACCGCATTTGCAACGAGCGAGTCAGCCTCTACCGATATATGTGCTCAAGCAGGGGGTTTGTTGCGCAACATCTGTTCAATGAAGCAGGGGGTTAGGCTATACTAAATTGCACTGTAGGCCGTACCTGATTCAGCCAGTCTTCAAGTGCGGCATTCAGTGGACATCCAATTTATAATTTGGTTGCCCAGGCGGTCATTTGGCGTCTCGACACAAGTTCGGCTCCGGAGCTCGTTCGAGCTGTTCGTATTCCTTGAAAGGGGAAACATGGACATATCGAGGAAGACTGATTATGCCCTTCGCATGCTTGCGATGCTTGCCGAGGAGCCGGAGCGGTTGCTTTCTGTTCGCACTGCTGCCGAAGAGGTCAATGTTCCGTATTCGTTTGCCCGTTCAATCCAGCACGGTTTGGTTCAGGCCGGCATTGTGGAGAGCCTGCGTGGCGTTCACGGCGGCATGCGCCTTAAGGTGAGCCCCGACGATGTCACGATTCGTCAGGTTGTAGAGGCCGTTCAGGGCCCCATGGTCATGAACGACTGCACCGCGCCCGATGGCGACTGTGCGCGCATGGGCACGTGCTGCTATCATCCCCTGTGGGCCGGAGCCCAGGCGCTGATGCGCGACTATCTCGATTCCGTTTCGCTCGGCGATATCGTCGCCCATCGCCAGTTTCCGGCTGTCGATCCCAAGTTCGCCGATCGCGATGCGTTTCCCGAGTACGCCGCCTGCGCGTACGCTTGCCGGGAGGAATAGCGCCGCATAAGGAGTATAGCTATGATTCAGGACCCCTTTCGTTCGATGATTCGTTCGGAAGGGGTCCTGCGCTATCGCGACCTTCCGTGGCGCCGCACGCGCGACCCGTATATCATCTGGCTCTCCGAGGTCATGCTGCAGCAGACGCAGGTGCCGCGCGTGGAGACGCGCATGCCGGCGTGGCTCGATCGCTTTCCGACTGTCCAGGCTCTCGCTCAGGCCGCCCCTTCCGATGTCTTGGATGCGTGGCAGGGGATGGGCTACAATCGCCGCGCCCTGGCGCTTCACAGGGCTGCACAGTGCGTTGTGAAGGACTGGGGCGGGGAGTTTCCGCGCGAGACGCACGATCTGGTCGCGCTGCCCGGCATTGGCCCGGCAACGGCGCAGGGCATCCGTTCGTTTGCATTCGATCTTCCGGGCGTGTATCTGGAGACCAATGTGCGCACGGTCTTTTTGCATCATTTCTTTCCCGATGTGCCGGCTGTTCCCGATCGCGAGCTGGTACCGCTGATTCAAGCCGCCTGTCCGGCGGCCCCTGGTGCGGTGGCGAATGAGATTGCGCCCTTTGCCGCGCCTCAAGACGATGCCGACACGCCGCGCGCGTGGTATTACGCGTTGCTGGATTACGGCGCGTATCTTAAAAAGACGCTGCCCAATCCGTCCAGGCGGTCGGCGGGCTATAGTCGTCAGTCCAAGTTTGAGGGCTCGCGTCGCCAAAAGCGTGCCCACATTGTGCGCATGCTGCTGGCGGCGCGTGATGGGCAGCCTGCGGGCATTACGGTTGATGAAGCCATTGCGGGCGTTAACGAGATGGAGGCGGCAGCCGGCCGAGAGCCGGTCGAGCGCGAGCTGGTCGCAAGTATTCTTGCCGATTTGGAGCGCGAGGGCTTTTGCCGCTCCGAGGGCGATCGTTGGCTGAGTGTATAGCTCGCTCAAATCTGAAGAACAGGATTGTAAGGTTTAGATTCTCGGTATGAGGGCATCCTAAAGACAAGGCCGCTCAAAGCCTATGGGCGGCATGTGTTGAAGGGAAGTACACCTATGGATTTTGAGAACTCTCAGACCAAGAAGAACCTCGAGACTGCTTTTGCCGGTGAGTCCCAGGCACACACCAAGTATCGCTACTATGCCTCCAAGGCCAAGAAAGACGGCTACGTTCAGATCTCGAACATCTTTGCCGAGACGGCTGGCAACGAGTCCGAGCACGCCAAGCTGTGGTTTAAGTATCTGCACGACGGCGCCGTCCCCGATACCCTGGACAATCTGCGTGATGCCGCTGCGGGCGAGAACTACGAGTGGACCACGATGTACGACGAGTTCGCCAAGACCGCCGAGGAGGAGGGTTTTGCCGAGATCGCTGAGAAGTTCCGTGGCGTCGCCGCCGTTGAGAAGGCCCACGAGGAGCGCTACAACAAACTCGTCGAGCGCATCGAGTCGGGCGAGGTGTTTGAGCGCGAGGGCGTAAAGGTGTGGAAGTGCCTGAACTGCGGGCACCTGCACGTTGGTGCCGAGGCGCCTGAGGTGTGCCCGGTGTGTAACCACCCGAAGGCGTACTTTGAGGAGCAGGTGGTGAACTACTAGCGCTTGGCGCTGGCTGCTGCGGAGCGCAGGGCGGGAAATGCCTTTCCCTCTCGCTCACGGCTGCGCAGGGTCGCGCGAGGCAAAGGCATTTCCCGCCCTGGGCTCCGGCGTTGGGTCGTCGCGTGCTCGTTACAGAAAAGCTGATAAGAAGTTTGTGTGCCGCCCCTTATGGGGCGGCACGTTTTTGTGGGGGCCGGTTGGGGCGGTGACGTTGCTTAGAGGGTACACTGGGTAGCGTTGGCTATTCGTTTCCTCTTGTGAGGTGTTGGTTATGGGTAAGAAGTCTCGGGCTCGGGTTGCTGCGGCGGGAACTCGCAAGGATCCTGGTCGTCGGGTTGCTGAGGGCAAAAAGGCCGATCGTGCCGAGAAGGACAAGAAGGTCGGTGCGCATGCTCATCCTGAGTGGGCGCCCCATTTGAATTCGGCTAGTGAGGACTTGACCGCCAAGTTGTTTACGATGGTCGAGGTCATCTTGGGCGTGGTGCCTGTGGTGGTCATTGGCCTGTTCCTGGCCTCTAAGGATGCCACGAGCGTGGATAAGCTCACCGAGGTCTTTTCGCAGGAGCCCTCGATGGTGGTCACGTTTATTTCTGCGTGCTTGCAGCCGTTTGTGGCGTACATGCTGTATGTGGTCTACCGCAAATACTGCGAGGGCGACGCTGGTTTTGTCGCCGGCAACCTGATCGGTCTTTTGTGCTCCGAGATCCTACTGCTCAATATCCCGGGCGTCATCGGTATGGGCATCTTGCTGTGGCGTGTTTGGCGCAACGTTGCCCCGCACTTTGAGAGCTGGCTGTTTGAGCGCCGCGTAATGGGCGTGCTGGCAGACATTGCGGGCTCGCTCGTGATTTTAGCCTTGGCGTTTATGTGCGCCACCGCCGCCCGCGGTCTCGCGGGCATGTAAAGCTGCCTTCACCGACTGCGGAGCACAGGGCGGGGAAACACCTTTCCCTCTCGCTCACGGCTCCGCAGGTCGCGCGAGGCAAAGGTGTTTCCCCGCCCTGTGCTCCGGCTTCGGGTCGTCGCGTGCTCGCTACTGAAAAACTGATAAGAAGTTAGCGTGCCGCCCCTTTTGGGGCGGCACGTTTTTGTAAGGGGTCCCGGTCTCCACAATTTTCGTCAAGCTATTGGTTAGATTTTGGTCAGTTGGCGTAAGGGTGGAAGTCCAAAAGATTGATGGCGAAAAAAGCTCAGAGAAAGTGCTGGTAGGGGAGTTGTTGAGCTTTTCGACAGCTTTTGAGCAAAAGAAACTTTGTGGCTATTGCCGGCGATTGCGTTGTCGCGGTCATGGCGGTGCGGGATGCTGGTCGTAAGCGTCGAATGCTCCGATTTTGGAGGCCAGCATGGATCTGTTTCTTGAGACTCCGCAGCAGCAAGCTGAGCGCATGCTGCGTCAGCAGCAACGACTCATGGAGATGCAAATGCAGGGGGCGGCGGCCCAGCCCCCTGCGCAAAATGCCACGCCTGCGGTTTCGCCTGCGGGCGAATCGGCACCAGAGGCCTATTCCGTACAGCAAGATTCATATGCGCAGGAGCTCGCGTTCGATAAAAGTCGCACGCGTCGCCGCCGCATGGGCCAGCGCCTGCGCACATTGGCGATGATCGTGCTCATTCCGCTAGGACTTGCGGCGATTTTCTTGGTCTCGTATGCGCTCACCTGCATCCTCAACGGTGCTTCGCCCGGCGAAGTGCTCCAACATCTGTCAGCCCTGGGCCAGCGCCTAGGCGACGTCATAACAACCATCCGCACCGGCTGGGAGAGCTAGCGTTTGTAACATTAGGACTTCTAGGGTGTAGGGATTATCGCCACGAGCGGAATTCTTGCATCCTGTTGGTCCTGTCGTGCGACTGAATAGTATTATTGAAGTTGAATAATAATAGGATTTGTTATGTATAAGCAGGATTTAGAGCAGACTCTGTTGGGCATTGACGAAGAGGCAGAGCTGGAAATAGGTCCAAGAGACGACAGGCCGAGCGTTGTATTGGTGGGAGGAAGCGCCTTCATGCTAAACGATGTGACGAATCGTTCGGTTACACATGACATCGATGTGTTTGAGGCGGACAGGTGCCTCCGCGAGATCATAGCTCGATACCCCGAGGTGAATGGTATGGCGGTGGCATATTGTAATCAGATGCCATTCAATTACGAAGATCGTTTGATCCCCTTGGATATTGGGGCGCGTTTTATCAGGTACTTTACGCCATCCTTGGAGGATCTGGCGGTAATGAAACTCTATGCCTTCCGTCCGAACGACATCATCGATCTTCATAGTCAGGCATTCGTCGACCGACTTGATTGGGGGCTGCTCGAACGGCTTATATTCGACGAGGGAGAAGTACTGGCGTCGTCGCCTTCGGAGCGGAGTTATCAAGAGATGGTCTGTGCATACAGGCAATACAAAAAGGAGGTGCTCGGTTGAATCTGACCTTTGAGGGATTCTTAAAAGGCTATTGCCGAGAGCTATCCGGACAGCAGTCGCTCAGTTTTAGAAAACTGGTTAAGCAAGCGACGACGGTTGCGCCGCGCGTGGCGGAGCCCCTGTTTTTGCTCGCTTTGGCACAGGGTAAAGCCGAATACGTTCTGGGCTTATCCGAGGGTTCGTGGATGGAAGAGGGTTACCGAGGCGTTTTGTCCTTGTACGCCCAAACGGGTAGCCTGGCATCTCTATGCGCCGAGGATAAACTTCCTAATCGTTATGCCAACGTTTGGCGTGCGTATAGAGCGGTGAAGGAAAAGCCAGTGGCGGACAGAAGGATCAACGCCCTGATGCGAAAAAGAACGTTGGGAGCGCTAGAGGAATCGGGCGTAACGCGCTACGGTCTCTGCCGCGATTTGAATCTGAATAAGGGAAACGTGTACGCATATTTAGCCGGTGATGACTCAAAGGTGAGCAGGGAGACGGCGCGCCGCATTATGGAATATGCGGAGGAGAGGGGCGCCCAAGAAGGGACCGGGCGCCCGGTGCGTATGGCGGGGTAAGATTGATCGCGGTTTTGATCGGTGCTCGATTGGGTTTGTTGGGCGGAGTTTATGTCTGCTATTGATATTGTGCTTGTTGTGATCGCCTTGGTGGCGGTGGCGGTTGCTGTGGCTTGCGCCCTCCAGCTCAAGAGCCTGCGTGCCGAGTTGCGGGAGCGTGGCGACAGTAGCGCGGAAACGCTGGCAGCACTCGAGCAGGCCAACAACGCGCTCGATGCCCTGAACGTCGCGCTGGCCGAAACTCGCCGCACGGCCAATGCCATCGCGCAGCAGCAGACGACAGATGCGGCCGTGGAGCAGCAACGTTACCTGACCATCGCGCGTGAGTTTTCGCAAGCTGGTGACCGGATGGATGACCTGCGCCGCGAGACGGCCCAACAGCTCGGTGCCAACCGCGAGGGCATCGAGCACCGCCTGGACAAGGTGCGCGAGACGGTCGATGCCCAGCTGGGTGCTATCCGCAAAGACAACAACGTGCAACTCGATCAGATGCGCGCAACGGTGGACGAGAAGCTCTCCCGCACGCTCAACGATCGCCTGTCGGCATCGTTTAAGCAGGTGAGCGACCAGCTCGAAGCCGTCTACAAGGGCCTGGGCGATATGCAATCCATCGCCACCGGCGTGGGCGATCTTAAGCGCGTACTGGGCAATGTGAAGGCGCGTGGCATTTTGGGCGAGGTGCAGCTGGGTGCAATTCTGGCGGACATCCTTACACCCGACCAGTATCTGGAAAACGTCGCCACCAAGCCCGGCGCCTCGGAGCGCGTTGAGTTTGCCGTCAAGCTGCCGGTGGACGAGGGCTACCCCGTGCTGCTGCCGATTGACTCCAAGTTTCCGGGCGACGCGTACGAGCACCTGCTCGACGCGCAGGAGTCGGGCGATGCGGAGACCGTGGCGGCTGCGCGTAAGACGCTCGACACCATGGTCAAGCGCGAGGCCAAGGACATCTGCGAAAAGTACCTGAGCGTGCCGGCAACGACCAACTTTGGCATCATGTTCGTGCCGTTTGAAGGACTGTACGCCGAGGTCGTCAGCCGCCCCGGGCTTATCGAGACCCTGGGCCGCGACTATCACGTCAACGTTGCCGGCCCTAGCACCATGGCGGCCATTCTCAACAGCCTGCAGATGAGTTACCAAACGTTTAAGCTGCAAAAACGCACCGACGATGTACTGCGCGTGCTCTCCGCTGTCAAGGCCGAGCTGCCGCGCTATCAAAAGGCGCTGCGCCGCGCCCAGCAGCAGATCGAGACCGCGGGCAAAACGGTCGAGGGCATCATTACCACGCGCACCAACGTCATGGAGCGCAAGCTCAAGGACATCGACGCGTTGGAAGACGCCGACCAAGCCGATGAGATCTTGGGACTCACGCCCGCGGGCCTTCCCACAGACCAAGAAGACGAGGACTAATTGCAACAAGACGGCGGGGCGCCTGCGCAAGCGCGGGGCGCGGGCGCTTTTCGCGTCGCACTTGCCTGAAGTGCGCTTTAGTATGCAACAATGGCGTTTCGCCCAATCAGATGCGAAAGGAAGCCCATGTCTCAGAGAAGCACCAGCCCGCTCAGCCGCTCCACCGTGCGTCGCACGCTGCAGCGGTTTTGGGGCGTCACGCGCACGCAGTCGCTGATTGTCTTTCTCTCGGTGTTCTCGTCGGCGGGCTACAT